>JBGSZD010000262.1:0-6813 GCA_041750575.1 Thiobacillus sp.
CTGGCGCAACTGGCGTAGGCGCTGATGCAGCGCGGCCTCGTCGGCGCTGGCCTGACCGCAGTGGGGCGGCTCGGCCAGATAGGCCTGCATCGCCTCGCGGCTGAACGGCTGGTCTAGCTGTGCGGCCACGGCTTCGGCCAGTTGCGGCTGGGCGGTGATCAGATGGCGGCCGTAGCGGGAACAACGGGCAACACGGTCGAGTGCGGAATGGCTCATGGCATGGATTGGGGTGGCTTGATTTAGAATCGCTGGTTATCACAACACTCTATCAGTGGAGAGACTGTATGGCAGCCATCGAGTCGATTCTGACCGAAACTCGTGTATTCCCGCCCGCAGACGCTTTCGTCAACCAGGCGAACGTGTCCGGCATGGCCGCCTATCAGGCCTTGTGCCGCCAGGCGGAGACCGACTACGAAGATTTTTGGGCCAACCTGGCGCGCCAGCACATCGACTGGGAAAAACCCTTCACCCGCACGCTGGATGAATCGAACGCGCCGTTCTACAAATGGTTCGACGATGGCGAGCTCAATGTGTCCTACAACTGTCTGGACCGTCATCTGGCGACGCGCGGCGACAAGACCGCGCTGATTTTCGAGGCGGACGACGGTGCGGTGACAAAGGTCACCTACAAGCAACTGCACGCGCGGGTCTGCCAGTTCGCCAACGGCTTGAAGTCCCTGGGCGTGGTGGCGGGCGACCGGGTCATCGTCTACATGCCGATGAGTATTGAGGCCGTGGTGGCGATGCAGGCGTGCGCGCGCATCGGCGCGATTCATTCGGTGGTGTTCGGCGGCTTCTCCGCCAAGAGTCTGTTCGAGCGCATCGAGGACGCGCGCGCCAAGCTGATCGTGACTGCCGACGAATCGCTGCGCGGCGGCAAGGCAGTGCCGCTGAAACGCGCGGTGGACGAGGCGCTGGCGATGGGCGATACCTCGTGCGTCGAGCGCGTGGTGGTGTACCGTCGCTCCGGCGGTGCGGTCAACTGGGGCGTGCGCGACCTGTGGTGGCACGAACTCACGCAGACCCAGGCTGAGACCTGCGAGCCGGTGTGGGTCAGCGCTGAGCATCCGCTGTTCATCCTGTACACCTCGGGTTCCACCGGCAAGCCCAAGGGCGTGCAGCATTCCACCGGCGGCTATCTGCTTGGCGCCATTCTGTCGATGAAGTGGGTATTCGATGCCAAGCCCGACAGCGACGTTTACTGGTGTACCGCCGATGTGGGCTGGATCACCGGCCATACCTACGTGGCTTACGGCCCGCTCGCACTCGGCATGACCGAGGTCATCTTCGAGGGCATCCCCACCTATCCGCACGCGGGGCGTTTCTGGGAGACCGTCGCCAAGCACAAGGTCACCACTTTCTACACTGCGCCAACCGCGATCCGCAGCCTGATCAAACTGGGCGCCGACCTGCCCGCACAACATGACCTGAGTTCGCTGCGCTTGCTGGGCACGGTGGGCGAGCCGATCAACCCCGAAGCCTGGATGTGGTATCACCAAGTCATCGGCGGCGGCCGCTGCCCGATCGTGGATACCTGGTGGCAGACCGAAACCGGCTGCAACATGATCTCGCCGCTGCCCGGTGCGGTGCCGACAAAGCCCGGTTCCTGTACCCTGCCGCTGCCCGGCATCATGGCCGCGATCACCGACGAGCACGGCCATCCGGTGGAAAAGGGGCAGGGCGGCTATCTGGTGATCCAGCGTCCCTTTCCCTCGCAGCTGCGCACGCTGTGGGGCGATCCCGAGCGTTTCAAGAAAACCTATTTCCCTGAGGAACTGGGCGGCAAGATGTATCTCGCCGGCGACTCGGCGCACCGCGACATGGATGGCTATTTCTGGATCATGGGCCGCATCGACGACGTGCTGAACGTATCCGGCCATCGTTTGGGCACCATGGAAATCGAATCCGCGCTGGTGTCCAACCCGCGCGTCGCCGAAGCTGCCGTGGTGGGCCGTCCGCACGACATCAAGGGCGAGGCGGTGGTGGCGTTTGTGGTGCTGAAAGGCGCACGCGCCAGCGGCGATGAAGCGCGGAAGATCGTTGCCGAGTTACGCGAGTGGGTGGGCAAGGAAATCGGACCGATCGCCAAGCCGGACGAAATCCGCTTTGGCGACAACCTGCCGAAAACGCGTTCCGGCAAGATCATGCGGCGGCTGCTGCGTGCCATCGCCAAGGGCGAGGAAATCACCCAGGATGTTTCCACCCTGGAAAACCCCGCCATCCTCGATCAGTTGAAGGAACCGGTGAAATAAAGGCGAGAGCTGGGCGCGGCAAATTTTTAATTGTGCTACCCAGCTTGAATTTGCCCCGGCGCGCCCCATTCTCAAGTTAGAGAATGACTTGTTTCACTAACCCGAAAGGAATGCCATGCCGCACTACCATGCAATTGTCTGGCTCGATCACAATGAAGCGCGTGTCATGCACATCAGCCCGGATGATGTTGAGAAATCCGTGGTCCATCCGGCCAGCCCGGCACGACACCTGCAACGCAAGCGCGGCTCGGTGAGCGGCAGCCGCCAGCCCGAAGACCAGCACTACTATCACGAGATCGTCGAAGCGCTGAGCGGTGCCACTGAAATCCTGATTGTCGGCCCCGGACATGCCAAGCTCGAACTGATCAAGCATATCCATGCGCACGATCACGAGGTCGCGAACAAAGTGGTGGGCGTGGAAACCGTCGACCACCCCGGCGACGGCCAGCTCGTCGCCTATGCCCGCAAGTATTTCGTGGCGAAGGACAGAATGCTGTCGCAGTAAACCCATCAAGCCCAGTGACGGCTTTGCAGGTTTGGGTCAATCACTGTGGATTGAGAAAACAAGGCTCCCGGTCGGGAGCCTTGTTCTTTTTGGGGGTGGGAATGACGTTATCGAAGCCGGGTTTTTAACGTGTTGATAACTATGAACATATAGTTATGGCGATTTTCGTCCGGGCGCTAAAGTCTGTCGAATAATCGTCGTTACTGTTGATATCCTGTAAAGGGCAAACCCGTCGCGAGGCGGGGACGCAAAGCTTCCGGTCTTGAAAAAGACAGCGGGGCCGCCGGTGGAAAGTCTGATTACGGTTGCGTGCATTGCTCTTCAGGTCGTTCACGATCCAAGGAGCCGTCATGCCGCACCACTGCCCATTCCCCGTCGAGTTTTCCGACAATCGCCGTTGCTACCGAAGTGGCAGTGCGCCCGGCTTCACGCTGTGCCTGTTGCTGGTGGCCGTGCTGGCTGGCTATGCCGGGTTCAGCGAAGCAGCGCCCCAGAATGACGGCTCGTCGGCTGTTGTGGAGAAGGTCAAACCCTATCTGGGGTGGGCGCGCGGTCGTCTGTTGATCGCGCCGCGCGCGGGTCTGCCCGCGGGCGAGTTTGAACAAGCCCTGAAACCACAGCGCGGCCGCTCGAAATTCTTTAATCGTCGCTTGAACACACATGTCGTCGAACTGCCTGCCGGCGCGGACGAAGTGGCGGCGCTCAAGGAACTGCGCAAGAACCGGAAATTCAAGTATGTCGAACTGGACATGGCCGTGGCCCATGCTGGCTCGGTGAGCGACCCCAGCTACAGCAGCAGCTGGGCGCTGCCCAAAATCGGCGCGCCCAGCGCCTGGGATGTGGCCAACGGAAGCGGCGTCACGATCGCGATTCTGGATACCGGCGTGGATGCCACCCATCCCGATCTGTCGGCCAATCTGGTGCCTGGATGGAACGTCTACGACAATACCGCCGATACCGCCGATGTGCATGGCCACGGCACCTCGGTCGCCGGTACCGCGGCGGCGGCGGCCAACAACGCCAAAGGCAGCGCCGGCGTAGCCTGGGGCGCCAAGATCATGCCGGTAAGGATTACCGCGCCGGATGGGTATGCCTACTGGAGCACGGTGGCGCAGGGGATTTACTGGGCGGCGGATCACGGCGCGAAAGTTGCCAACATCAGCTTCAATGGTATTTCCGGCAGTTCCAGCGTGCAGGCAGCGGCAGAATATATGCGCAGCAAAGGCGGGGTGGTGGTGGTTGCCGCCGGCAACAGCGGCGGACCGGAAACCATTGCGGCTAACGATGCTTTACTGTCGGTAGCGGCAACCGATTCCAGCGATGCGCGTGCCAGTTTCTCGAGCTATGGGCCGTATGTCGATATGGCGGCCCCCGGCGTTGGCATTTATACGACGACGCGGGGCGGGGGGTATGCCAAGGGATCCGGCACTTCCTTTGCCAGCCCGGTGGTGGCGGCTACCGCGGCGCTGATGCTGTCGGCGAACAAGAGTCTGAAGGCGGCCGACGTGGACAGGCTGCTCAAATCCACCGCGCTCGATCTGGGCGCATCGGGTGCCGACGATTCCTACGGTGCCGGTCGAGTCAATACCGCCAGTGCGGTCAGCGCGGCCAAGGCGCTCGGTACGGCCGACACGCAGGCGCCCACGATTGCGATCACCTCGCCAACCGGCGGGCGCGTGTCGGCGACGGTGCCGGTCGACGTGTCGTATGGCGACAATGTCGGGGTGGTGCGCGCCGAGCTGTATGTCAACGGCGCCAAGGTTGCCACCGACGAAGCGGTTCCGTACGCGTTTGCCTGGGATACCAGTGCGTATGCCGACGGCAGCTATACGCTGACAGCGCGTGCCTTCGACGCGGCCGGCAATCAGGGCGTGTCCGCGCCGGTTGCGGTAACGCTGGGCAACGACGCGACCGCGCCGGTAATCGGCAGCTTCAACCTGACGCAGGGCATGCGCCTTGCCAGTCGGCAACCGATCAAGGTGTCCGCCACCGACGACAAGGGCGTTGCGAAAATTTCGCTATCCATCAACGGCAAGGAAGTCGCGGTGGCCTATGGCAGCTCGCTGAGCTACACATTGGCTACGCCTCGTCGACTCTACGGTATCAATTCGAACAGAACCGGGGCAGCCTCGCCCAAGGCGTACACCATCACGGTTCGCGTCACGGACAAGGCGGGCAATACCACCAGCAAAACGGTGACGGTCTACCAGTAATCCAACCCTTGCCCTGCGGAGCACGCGCCCTTCGGGGCGCTTTTTTTTAGGCTTGCTTGCCAAGTGCTGTCGTGGTGGTCAGCAGTTCCAGCACCAGCGCATGCAATCGCGACGGCGATTTCAATGCCCCGCTTTCCGCGTCGAATGCCGTGTCGGCATGCGGCAGCGAGAACTGGCCCGGCAGCACCAGTACGCCCAGCGTATTCAGGATCTGGCGCAGGTGCGGCAGCATGCGCATGCCGCCGAACTGACCGGGCGAGGCGGCGAGGATGGCGGCAACCTTGTTCTGATACGGCACCAGCCCCGATTCGCCCTGCCATTCGCGCGACACCCAGTCGATCGTGTTCTTCAGGAGCGGCGGCATCGAGCTGTTGTACTCCGGGCTGGCGATCAGCAGGGCGTCGTGTTCCTTGAACAGCGCCTTCAGGCGCAGCGCGTTGTCGGGGAGGCCGTCGCGGTCCTCCAGGTCGCCGTTGTAGAGCGGCAACGGGTACTCCGCCAGGACGATCAGCGTAACCTCGCCGCCTGCGGCGCGGGCGGCGTCCACGGCTGCCTGGAAGAGCTTGCGGTTCCAGGAATCGCGGCGGATGCTGCCGGAAAAAGCGAGAATCTTGGGCATGACCTGTCCTTGCGTCAAAGGGATGGGATTGTAGCGGGCCCGGATCGCGTGGAGCCGGGCCCGCGTGGGATCAGGCCAGGTCGAAGCTGACGATCTGGCTGGTTTCGAGCGCCTCGATATTGATAGCGGACTCGAACTGGATTGCGACCGCATCGCCGGCTTCCAGCGCATAGCCCTGAATCTTGACCCGGCCGGTCGCCACCTGCAGCCAGGCGCGCCGGCCTGTCGCCAGCGTCAGGGTGGCGCGGTCGCCGGCATTCAAATTGCCTGCGTGGATGGCAGCGTCCTGGTGGATCGTCACCGAGCCGTCGCGGCCGTTATTCGAAGCGATCAGCCGCAACTGCCCTTGCAGGCTTTCGGGCGCAAAGGCGATCTGTTCGTAGCCCGGTTCCAGCCCGTAGGTATCCGGCACGATCCAGATTTGCAGCAGATGCACCGGTTCGGTCGCCGACGCGTTGTATTCGCTATGGGCGATGCCGTGGCCGGCGCGCATGCGCTGCACGTCGCCGGGGCGGATCACGCCGCCGTTGCCGAGCGAGTCCTTGTGTTCGAGCGCGCCGCTCAGCACCCAGGTGACGATTTCCATATCCTGGTGGCTGTGGGTGGGAAAGCCCGCGTCGGGTGCGATGCGGTCTTCGTTGATGACGCGTAGCGGGCCGAATCCCATCCAGTTCGGGTCGCGGTAACCGGCAAACGAAAACGTGTGATAGCTGTCGAGCCAGCCGTGGTTGGCATGGCCACGTTCGGAAGATTTACGCACGCTGAGCATGATGCCCTCCTGTTTATTGGCCTGAATGTTCAGGCGATGGGGTGAATATAGGCGTGGTTTACCGTGAGTAAAACCGGCACAATTCGATCAACTCGTTCAAACAAATCGAACATGCCGCTGACCCTGGATGCGCTCGCCATTCTCGACGCCATCGACCGCAAGGGCTCGTTTGCTCGCGCCGCCGAAGAACTGGCGCGCGCCCCGTCTTCGCTGACCTACGCCGTCCAGCAGATCGAGGCCGAGCTCGACGTGCTGTTGTTCGACCGTTCCGGTCATCGCGCGCGCTTCACGCCCGCCGGGCGGCTGCTGCTGGACGAAGGGCGTACGCTGCTGAACGCGGCGCATGCGCTGGAGGACAAAACACGGCAGGTCGCCGGCGGCTGGGAACCGCGCTTTGCCCTGGCGCTGGAGGGCATCCTCCCGCTCGCGCCGGTGTTGCCGCTGCTCGATGCGTT
>JBGSZD010000263.1:0-4194 GCA_041750575.1 Thiobacillus sp.
TTTGTTACAGATATTGTCGGTCTCGGTTTTCGAGAAAACCCTTATTTCATGCGCCCTGCAGCCAGACACCACCAGAAGCATTCCGCTGCCACCAGATAACCAACTGATTTTGTTTGATTTTTAACCGGACACTACTGATATTTCATGCACAGGGAAATGTCATGACACTCACCAAGCAACTCTGGCTAGCCATCGCGGCCATCATGACCCTCGCGTTCGGGATCAGTTTTCTGGTCAGCGCCTGGTCGGCAAAAAATTATCTGGAAGATCAGTTGCGGCTGAAAAATATCGACAATGCGAATTCGCTCGCGCTGTCGATGTCGCAGATCGAGAAAGACCCGGTGCTGATAGACCTGCTGGTGTCCGCCCAGTTCGACATCGGTCATTACAAGCGCATCAAACTCACCTCGCCCACAGGTAAAGTGGTGGTGGAACGGATCAGCGACGAGAAGAACGGCGATGTGCCCGCCTGGTTCGTCAAGCTGATTCCGCTGCAGACCGAACCCGGGGTTGCGCAGGTGCAGGATGGTTGGCGCCAGTACGGCACGCTGACGGTGGTTAGCCATAACCGCTTTGCCTATGAAGCCTTGTGGCAGGGCAACCGCCGGCTGCTTTACTGGTTTCTGGCCAGCGCGTTTTTTTGCGGCGTGATCGGCACCTTCGTCCTGCGGGCCATCACTCGTCCGCTGGGGGAGGTGGTCAAACAGGCCGAGGCGATCGGTGCGCGACGATTCGTGACGATCGAGGAACCGCGCACGCAGGAATTCCGCACCGTGGTGCGTGCCATGAATGCGCTGTCGGGGCAGGTGCGCGGCATGCTCGACGAAGAATCCGCACGGCTCGAACAGTTGCGGCGCGACGCGCAATACGATGCGCTGACCGGCTTGCTGAACCGCGAACATTTCCTGAAGAAGCTCCAGTTTGTCCTGGAGGACGAGAAATCGCCCCCGGCCGGCGCGCTGTTCATTCTGCGTCTGCCCGATCTGATCAAATTGAACAAGGAACTGGGGCGCGAGACCACCGATACCCTGTTGAAGCGGGTGGCCGGTGCGTTGCAGGAATCCTGCCCGGACGATCCCTGTCTGATCGGCCGCCTGAATGGCGCCGACTTCGCGGTAATTGCACCCGAGGTGGAATCGGTCGACGAACTGACGAGCAAGATCGCCGCGCGCGCCTTGCTGTCGATCAACGATCCAAGCACGACCACGGAGCACGCCTTGCTGCTGGGCGCGGCGGTGTATCGCCATGGCGATCCGATGTCGCAAGTGCTGTCGCGCGCGGACATGGCATTGGGACGTGCCGAACAGGAAGGCGGTAGCGCGGTGGAGGCGGGCGATTACAGCCTGGAATGGAAACCCGCGACCAGCCTGATGGCTGCCTGGCAGGTGCTGATCGATACTGCCCTCAATCTGAAACGGGTTCAGTTCGCCACTTATCCGGTACTGAACGCGCAGGGGCAGCTGATCCATTACGAGGCGCCCGCGCGCATGCAGATCATTCAGAGCGCGCTATGGCTGCCTGCCCAGGAATTCATGCCGTGGGCCAGCCGGCTGGGTCTGATCGAGCACATTGACGAGGCGGTATTCAACTATGCGCTCGAGTGGCTGGAGACGAACGATGGCCCCGTGTGCATCAACGTGTCGCCGCAATCGGTGTGCGATCCGGTGCTGACGGCGCGCTACTACCAGGCGCTCAAACGCAGCCCGCACATGGCGAACAGGATATGGATCGATATTCCCGAGTTTGTCGCGTATCGGCATGCCAGGGAATTCCGCGTGTTCTGCAACACGCTCAAGGCACTGGGATGCAAGATCGGTCTGGAGCACGTCGGCAACCAGATTTGCCATATTGGCGAGTTGTACGATGTGGGACTCGACTATCTCAAGATCGACAGCGCCATCATTCGCGACATCGACCAGAACTTGGGCAACCAGACTTTCCTGCGAGGGCTGTGCACGATCGCCCACACCATGGGCATGATGACCATCGCCGAAGGCGTGCTCAATCAGCGCGAGGCCTTGTGTCTGAAAGAGCTGGGATTCAAGGGCATGACCGGGCCGGGCATCGTGCTCGGTTGAAGCGTGCAGCCACGGCCAGGACGGCTGTGGTGGATTCAATCAAATTGTTTCGTTGAGTCCGCCGAGCAGGTCGAGCGAACCGAGCGACTGGCGCATCGAACGACGCTCCATCAGTTTTTCCTGCGCCGGAAGCGGCAGATCGGTAAAGCGGATCACGTCGCGGGTGATCAGCAGATCGATCAAATCCTCCAGCACGCGCACCAGCCGCATGTCGGACTGCTGCAGCGTGCCCAATTCCACGCCGGTCTTGCGCATGAACTCGCAGAGCTCCGGCGTGCCTGCCGGCATCTCCACTGTGCCGTCACCCGGCTCCAGGTTGAGCGCAGTGATTCGGCCCTGTTCGTCGCGTTTTACATACGGCATCGGTTCGCTCCTGTTTGAGCCCGCTGCTGGAGCGGGCTCATGCTCGTTCTCAATCGGTGATCAGCTTGCCCTTGGTCAGCAAGTCCTGAATGATCTGCTGATCCGAGCCGAAGGCGCCGCTCGATGTGATGTTCGCCCATTGCCCCTGCAGCGTGATGGTCTGGTCGACCGCGCCGGCATTGAAGCCGCCGGCAAAACCACCGCTGGAGCTGACCTGGATGACGGCATCCGAACCCGACTGCGTGAAGTGCAGGAAGTTGGTCAGGTTCAGCGCGTCGTCCGATTCGCCTTGCAGCAGGTCGCGCAGGTCCAGCTGGTCGCCGCCGACCGAGTTGTCGAAATCCTGCACCGTATCGGCTGCCGGCGTACCGGCGACGCCGCGGTCGGCGAGCTCCCAGCGGAACACATCGGAGCCCAATCCGCCGATCAGCAGGTCGTTGCCTGCACCGCCCACCAGTACAGAGTCCACCAGCTGCGACAGAATCGTCGAGCCATTGTTGCGCAGCCACAGGTGCTTGCCCTTCGTCAGGTCCTTCCAGTAGTGGAACAGTCGCACGTCGATGAGCTGCGCGATCAAATACGCCGTCATCGACGCTGCAATCACCCGCGAGGCGTTGTGGAACGCAACGTAGTAAACGTGATCGTCGAGCGGTGACTCCGGAATCGCCGGGAATTGCGCCCCCAGCCACAGCGCCGCCAGTGCGAAAAGCGACACCGCGAAGCCGACCCATACCACCTGGTTCGCCCGCCGATGCCCGTAGATCTCCGACAGCAAATCCGTGACCAGGAACGTCACCGGATACGGTAGCGCCCCAGCCGACAGCACAAACACCTTGAACCCGGCGTCGACCGTCAGAAACTTGTTCGCAATCAGGTTGGTAACGACCAGCGAGCCCAGAAAAATGCCGCACAGCAGCAGATACACCCACTCGGCGCGGCCGGAAAGAGGGGTTTCGCCGCCATAGGCGCTCGGCTCGTGCTTCATCTGCTTGGGGTCAGGATAGTCAAACGCCCGGCCAAAGCGAAACTTGGCCGGGCGAAACTGTCTCGCGCGTGCGCTGGTCCCTTAAACGTGGGACTCGAGCAGTGCGGCGAGCTTATCCTTGGGAACGGCGCCCACGACCTGATCGACAACCTGGCCGCCCTTGAAAACGAGCAGCGTCGGGATTCCGCGCACTTGGTAGCGCGCCGCGACAGCCTGGTTGTGGTCCACGTCGACTTTGCCGACCTTCGCCTTCCCGGCGAACTGGGTTGCAACCTCGTCCACCGTCGGCGCGATCATGCGGCAAGGGCCGCACCATGTGGCCCAGAAATCGACCAGCACGGGCTGATCCGACTGCAGCACTTCGCTGTCGAAGTTGGTGTCGGTGAATTCGAGTGTGTTCGGTCCTGCCATGTCTTGCTCCTCTGAAACGTCCCTTACAATTCAGGGTACACGGGTTGGATGCACCTGCGGGTCGGATTGATTCAGAAACTCTCTACGGGTGGCGGTCACGGCTTCCCCAGCAATTCCAGCGCCGTCGCCGTCATCGCCCGCACGCCTGTGCGAATGGCCGGCGGCGCATCCGGCCAGAACAGCGGCGAATGCAGCGGCGGCAGTCCGCCTTTGTCGAACCGGGCCTTGTCGATGGTCCCCAGCCAGAAGATCGTGATCGGAACCTTCGGCTCCGTCCGCCCAAACCGCGAAAAATCCTCGCCGCCCATCACGGGCTGCGTCTTCACGACATTCTCCGGCCCCACCGTTTCCCGCCAG
>JBGSZD010000264.1:0-3771 GCA_041750575.1 Thiobacillus sp.
GGGTCGGACACCGCGGGCGTGCCCGCGTCCGACACATAAGCCACGGCCTCGCCTGCGGCAATCCAGGCAATCACCTTGCTGGCGGCTTCGCGTTCGTTGTGTTCGCGGATGGATACCAGCGGCTTGGATAGATTGAAATGCGCCAGCAATTGTCCGGATACGCGGGTGTCTTCCGCCGCCACGCGATCCACCTGCTTCAGCGTATCGAGCGCCCGCAGCGTAATGTCGCCCAGGTTGCCGATGGGCGTGGCGACGATATAGAGCGCGGGAAGCAGGCGGGTATGATGGGCCGATTCGTTCATGTGCCGTCATTGTCGCAGATGTTGAAATCCCTGCTTGGGCAATCCGCCGAATCGCGCGCCGCGTCCTTCCTGCAATCGCAAGGCTTGAAGCTGGTGGCGCGCAACTGGCGTTGCCGTTTCGGCGAAATCGATCTCGTCATGCAGGACGGCGCCACTCTGGTGTTCGTCGAGGTGCGGCTGCGCAGTCGCAACGATTTCGGCGGTGCCGCCGCCAGCGTGACACTGGCCAAGCAAAAAAAGCTACTTGCCACTGCGCGCCAATATCTGGCCGCACTAAAAACGCTGCCGCCTTGCCGCTTCGATGTCGTCGCGCTTTCCGGCAAGGCGCCGCCAGACTGGATCAGGAATGCTTTCGACGATATGGGATAATCGCGCCCATGCCCTTACACGACAGAATTCTCGGCCATTTTCACGCCTCGGCCCAGAGCAAGCTGGCTGCGGCCGATGCACTTGCGCCGCGCATCGAGCAGGCCGCTCGGCTGATGGTGCATTGCCTGGCGCAGGGCGGCAAGATCATGGCCTGCGGCAACGGCGGCTCGGCGGCGGACGCGCAGCATTTTGCCGCCAAGATGGTCAACCGATTCGAGCAGGAGCGTCCGGGCCTGGCAGCCGTCGCGCTCGTCACCGACACATCGACGCTGACCTCGATCGCCAACGATTACGCGTACGACCAGATATTTGCGCGGCAACTGAAAGCGCTGGGCCAACCCGGCGACATCCTGCTGGCGATTTCAACCAGCGGCAATTCACCCAGCGTATTGCAGGCAGCCAACGCCGCGCATGCGCGGGGCATCCATGTCATCGCACTTACCGGTCGTAGCGGCGGCGGGCTTGCGGAACAAATGGCGGACGACGACGTCTTCCTATGTGTGTCTGCCGAATCCACGGCGCGCATTCAGGAAATCCATCTGCTGACCATCCATTGCCTGTGCGATGCGGTGGACAGCGTTTTATTAGGAGTTGAAGAATGAACAAACTGGTTTATGTCGCCCTGATCGGCGTAGCAGTCTCACAATTGCATGGTTGCGCGGCAGTGGCCGTCGGCGGCGCGGCGGTCGGCACGTCGGTCGCGCTTGACCGACGCACCGCTGGCGTCTATGTCGGCGACGAGGAAATCGAATTGCGCGCGATGGCCCGCCTGCGCGAAGCCTTCCCGCAAAAAACCGACAACATTTCCACCACCAGCTACAACCGCCAGGTGCTGCTTACCGGTCAGGTGCCGGACGAAGCCATCCGCAGCCGCGCCAGCGAGGTGGTCAAAGGCATTCCCGACGTGCGCACGGTGTTCAACGAACTCAGCATCTCGGGCGTGACCTCGCTGACCTCGGATGCCAACGACGTCTCCATCACCAGCAAGGTCAAAACCCGCCTGATCCGCGACGACCGCGTACCCGGCGTCAAAATCAAGGTGGTGACCGAAGCCGGCGTGGTCTATCTCATGGGCCTGGTGACGAAAGCCGAGGCCGACGCAGCCGCCGAAATCGCACGCACCACAGCGGGTGTAACCAAGGTCGTCACCCTCTTCGAATACATCAACTGAGGCGCTCGCCACGGGAATGCGCATTGCATTCCCGTGGCGAGCTTGTCCCGACCCTCTGCTGAATACGCTGCGTTGATCCCTAGCCCATCCATAACGGACCCTTCATGATCTATCGCGACCTGCGCGACTTCATCGCACAACTCGAAAAAATGGGCGAGTTGAAACGTATCGCTGTCGAAGTCGATCCCCGATTGGAAATGACCGAGATCGCCGACCGCGTGCTGCGTGCCGGCGGGCCGGCCCTGCTGTTCGAGAAGCCGAAGGGGCACACCATGCCGGTGCTCGCCAACCTGTTCGGCACGGTAAAACGCGTCGCACTGGGCATGGGCGAGGACGACCCGGCTCGCTTGCGCGAAGTCGGCAAGCTGCTCGCGTATCTGAAGGAACCCGAGCCACCCAAGGGCCTGCGCGACGCCTGGGAAAAATGGCCGGTGTTGAAACAGGTGCTCAACATGGCGCCGAAGGAAGTGAAGGGTGCGCCGTGCCAGGACATCGTCTGGGAAGACGCGGATGTGGATCTGTCGCGCTTGCCGATCCAGCACTGCTGGCCGGGCGACGTCGCCCCGCTGGTCACCTGGGGGCTGACGGTCACGAAGGGGCCGCATAAAAAGCGGCAAAACCTGGGCATCTATCGCCAGCAGGTGATCGGCCGCAACAAGCTCATCATGCGCTGGCTCGCGCATCGCGGCGGTGCGCTGGATTTTCGCGAGCATCAGCTGGTGCATCCAGGCGAACCATTTCCGCTTGCCGTGGCACTCGGTGCCGACCCGGCGACCATCCTCGGCGCGGTGACGCCAGTGCCGGATTCGCTCTCCGAATATCAGTTTGCCGGCCTGCTGCGCGGCGCCAAGACTGAAGTAACGAAGTGTCTGGGCAATGATTTGCAGGTGCCTGCGTCTGCCGAAATAGTTTTGGAAGGTGTAATTCATCCCGGCGAGACTGCGCTCGAAGGACCGTACGGCGACCACACCGGCTATTACAACGAGCAGGAAACCTTCCCGGTCTTCACCGTCGAGCGCATCACCCTGCGCCGCGATCCGATCTACCACAGCACCTACACCGGCAAGCCGCCGGACGAGCCGGCAATTCTCGGCGTGGCGCTGAACGAAGTGTTTGTGCCGCTGCTGCAGAAGCAGTTTCCCGAAATCACCGACTTCTACCTGCCGCCGGAAGGGTGCTCCTACCGCATGGCGGTGGTGAGCATGAAGAAGCAGTACCCCGGCCATGCCAAGCGCGTGATGTTCGGCGTGTGGAGCTTCCTGCGCCAGTTCATGTACACCAAGTTCATTCTGGTGACCGACGACGATGTCGACGTGCGCGACTGGAAGGAAGTGATGTGGGCGCTGACCACCCGGGTCGACCCGGCGCGCGACACGCTACTGGTGGAAAACACGCCGATCGACTATCTCGATTTCGCCAGCCCGGTGTCCGGGCTCGGCAGCAAGATGGGCATCGATGCCACCAACAAATGGCCGGGCGAAACCAGCCGCGAATGGGGTACCCCGATCGTGATGGACGCGGCGGTCAAGGCGCGTGTCGATGCGATGTGGGGCGAGCTCGGCTTGTAAGATGGAAATCCAGGCCATCGAGTGGGCCAACCCGATTGCCGAAGACGCTTCGGCCTGAGTGCGGCATCGACCTTTGTGAGCAAACCCATGCGCCATTCACGATTTGTCTTGAGCCTCCTGTCCGCCACGCTGCTGCTGACTGGCCCCGCATACGCTGCGCCGGTTTCCGCGCTCGACCGCATCGACGGCAGCGTGAACTCCCGTGAGCCGGTCGCGCTTCCGGCTGACGCCATCCTGACAGTCGAACTACTAGATGTTTCGAAAGCCGATGCGCAAGCCGGACGGCTGGCGCGGCTGAGCCTGCCTGGCGGGGGGCGACAACTGCCGTTGCCGTTCGAATTGCCTTACTACCGGGCCGACG
>JBGSZD010000265.1:0-4205 GCA_041750575.1 Thiobacillus sp.
CGACGACGCCGCTGGCGGTGCGCGCATGGCGCCCGACCAGCACGTTTTCCAGCGCCGTCATCTCGGCAAACAGGCGAATGTTCTGGAAGGTGCGCGCCAGCCCCGCCTGCAACACCTGATGCGGCGGGCGGCCGTCAAGGCGGGTGTCGTTTAATCGAACCTCGCCGCGGTCGATCGAGTACAAGCCGGTCAGCGCATTAAATAGTGTGGTCTTGCCCGCACCGTTGGGCCCGATGAGGCCGAAAATCTCGCTCGCATGAACTTGAAGCGATATGTCGGACAGCGCCTGCAAGCCGCCGAAGGCCTTGCTCACGCCGGAAACGGTCAGCAGAACACTCATCCCTTGGCGTCTGCAAATTCCTGGCGGCGGCGCGCCGAGGGGATCAGTCCGGCGGGGCGGTACAACATCACCGCCACCAGCGCGATACCGAACAGCAGCATGCGCAGATCCGCCGGGTCAACGTAAATCTGGCCGAACAGATTGCGCTGCCAGTCGCCAGTGTAGCGCAGCGCCTCAGGCAGCAGCGTCAGCAGCAGCGCCCCGAAAATCACCCCGGGGATATGGCCCATGCCGCCGAGCACGATCATGCACAGGATCATGATCGATTCCATCAGGTTGAACGACTCGGGACTGATGAATCCCTGGAAACTGGCGAACAGGCCGCCGGCCAGTCCGCCGAAGGTGGCGCCCATGGCGAACGCCAGCAGCTTGAGATTGCGCGTGTTGATGCCGGTCGCCGCGGCGGCGATCTCATCCTCGCGGATGGCGACCCACGCACGCCCGATGCGCGAATTTTCCAGCCGCATCGATATGAATATCACTGCCAGCACCAACAACAAAAACAGGTAATAGGTCAGATGGACGCCGGTGAAGGTATAGCCGAAGAGTTCTAGCGGCTGGCTCAGGCTGACGCTGCCCAGGCGCACTGGGTCGATCAGGTTGATACCCTGCGGGCCGTTGGTGAGGTTGAACGGCGCGTTGAGATTGTTCATGAAAATGCGGATGATTTCGCCAAAGCCCAAGGTCACGATGGCGAGATAATCGCCGCGCAAACGCAAGGTGGGCGCACCCAGCAGCACGCCGAACATCCCGGCCAGCGCCGCACCCAGCGGCAAAATTGCCCAGAACGGCAAGTGCAGGCCGAAATGCGGGCTGGCGAGCCAGGCGTAGACGTAAGCACCGAGAGCATAAAACGCGACGTAACCGAGATCGAGCAAGCCAGCGTAGCCGACGACGATATTCAGCCCCAGCGCCAGCATTACATACAGCAGCGCCAGGTCGAGCAGCCGCACCCACGAGCGGCCCAGCCCGGCGTCGATCAGAAACGGCAGCAGCGCCAGACCCAGTGCCAGCAGCCCAAAACCCAGCCAGCGAGACTTAAGCGCGCTCGACAACGCGGGCTCCCAGCAAGCCTGACGGGCGGAACACCAACACCGCGATCAACACGAAAAACGCGAATACATCTTGATAATGGCTGCCGAGGAAACCGCCGGTGAGGTCGCCGATATAGCCTGCGCCGAACGATTCGATCAGCCCCAGCAGCAGGCCGCCCAGCATCGCGCCGCCGAGATTGCCAATGCCGCCCAGCACCGCCGCCGAGAACGCCTTGAGGCCGAGCAGGAAACCCATATAGTAGTGCGCCAGACCATAGTAGGCGCTCACCATCACGCCCGCCACCGCAGCCAGCGCCGAGCCGATCACGAAAGTCGACGCAATCACCCGATTCACATCCACCCCCATCAGGCTCGCCACCTGCCGCGATTGCGCGGTAGCGCGCATCGCCCGGCCCAGCCGGGTTTTCTGCACCACCAGGATCAGCGCCAGCATGATGAGCACCGCCAGCACGAGGATGGCGATCTGCGTGTCGCTGATGGTTGCGCCCAAAACCTCATGCCGGCCTTGCGGCAGGATCGCGGGAAAGGGAATGTACTGCTTGCCCCAGATCAGCATGGCGATGTTTTGAAGGATGATCGACACGCCAATGGCGGTGATCAGTGGGGCGAGTCGAGGCGCATTGCGCAACGGCCGATAGGCGACACGCTCGATCAGCAGACCCAGCGCCATGCACACCGGAATCGCCACCACCAGCCCTGCCCCCAGGATCAGCACACCCGGCAGGCCGGGCGCCGCCAGCGCCAGCGCGCCGATCACCGCCAGCGCCACCATCGCCCCCATCATGGTGATTTCGCCGTGTGCGAAATTGATGAGTTCGAGGATACCGTAGACCATGGTGTAACCCAGCGCGACCAACGCATACACGCTGCCCAGCACCAGACCGTTGATAAGTTGCTGCAGGAAAATGTCCATCTTTGCGCGGCTAGCGCCGGCTCAGCTTAGTCGCCGCTTTGCACGGTTTCGAGCGTCTGCCACTTGCCGTCTTTAACCTGATACAGCGTGACCGCGCCGCCGGTGATGTCGCCCTTGGTATCGAAACGGATGTGACCGGTCACCCCCTGGTAATCGGTCTTGGGCAATTCGGACAGATATTTGGCGGGGTCGCTGGAATCCGCGCGCTTCATCGCCTCGACCAGCACATGCATGGCATCGTAAGCGTAGGGTGAATAGTTCTGGATCTTGCCGTATTTGGCTTCGAATTTGGACTTGAACGACATGCCGCCTGGCATCGCATCGAGCGGCAGGCCGGGGTTGGACGCCAGCGCGCCCTCGGCGTCGGCACCCGCCAGATCGATGAACTTGGGCGTCTGCGCGCCGTCTCCGCCGAGGAATTTGGCACTCATGCCGAGTTGCTTCATCTGTTTCATCATCGGTGCGGCCTGCGGATCCATGCCGCCGAAGAACACCAGATCGGGCGCCTTGCCCTTGATCGAAGTCAGAATCGCCATGAAATCGGTGGCACGGTCGGAGGTGTATTCGCGCGCGACCACTTCGCCACCGGCGGCCTTGACGGCCTTCTCGACTTCGTCGGCCAGCCCCTGGCCGTAGGCGGTGCGGTCGTCGATGATGGCAACTTTCTTCGCGCCCAGCTTGGTCACGGCAAAGTTCCCCAGCACGCTGCCTTGCTGCGCGTCGTTGGTCATCACACGGTAGGCCGTTTTGTGGCCGGATGCCGTATAGGCTACAGCAGTAGCCGAAGGCGAAATCTGCGGGATGCCGGCGTCTGCATAAATCTTGGAAGCGGGGATGGTGGCACCCGAATTGAGGTGACCGATCACGCCGGCCACGCCTTCGTCCACCAGCTTTTGCGCCACGGTGGTGGCGGTTTTGGGATCGGCGGCGTCGTCCTCGCTGCGCATTTCGAGCACAATCTTCTTGCCGCCGAGAGTCAGCCCGGCGGCATTGATTTCATCCAGCGCCAGCCGCGCGCCATTTTCATTGTCCTTGCCCAGGTGCGCCTGCGGTCCGGTGAGCGGGGACACCTGGCCGATCAACACCACCTGACTATCGCCCGCCTGCTGCGGTTTGTCGCCGCACCCCGCAACCAGTGCCGCAACGGCCAATGCCGCGAAACCTAAAGTGTGGCGTGTCATCTCGGTCTTCCCGCAATCAAATTCGAACGCGGGATTTATACCACAAGCCGCGCGCTGCGCGGCTTTCCCGGGTGCGGAAAGCGCAACGCCAGAAAGCACAAGGCCGACATGAAGTCGGCCTTGTACAGAACAGATCGGTGCAGAAGCGGATTATTTCAGCGTCAGGATCCAGGCCACGATCGTGTTCAGGTCTTCCGGCTTGACCTGCGGGTTCGGCGGCATGGGAATCTCGCCCCATACGCCTTTGCCGCCGGCTTTCACCTTGGCAACCAGCTTGGCTTGCGCGCCCTTGTCGCCCGCGTATTTCTTGGCGACGTCCTTGTAAGCCGGGCCGACGATCTTCTTGTCGACGCCATGGCAGGACATGCAGGCATTTTTCTGCGCCAGCGCCTGGCCATCGGCGGCAGAAGCCATGCCAGACATCAGCAACAGGGCAGCGGATGCTGCGGTCATCGTCAGTGCTTTCATCATTTACAGTCTCCGTGGAAATCAGGTTAGCGCGTGATTATCGTCGCCCCTGCCATATTAAGGAAAAAACCCTGCTGCGCAAGGCTGCGGCCGGGTTATTTATAGCCAGAACCCATAAAACATTGTTATTCCCTCTCAACCAGATCACGGTAGGCGTGCCAACTGGCGTGCCCCAGCCAGGGGAAAATCACCGCCATGGCAATAAAATCGGTCGCCATGCCGACCGCGATCAAACCGGCGATCAGCAC
>JBGSZD010000266.1:0-5430 GCA_041750575.1 Thiobacillus sp.
GCCACCGAACTCTCGGTCGGCCAACAACAGCGTGTGGCGGCGGCGCGTGCGCTGATCGGCGCGCCGGAGCTGATCATTGCCGACGAGCCGACCTCGGCGCTCGACGCCGAACGCCAGACGGCCTTCCTCGACCTGCTGACCCGGGAATGCGCCGAAACCGGTGCAGCACTGGTTTTCGTCAGCCACGATCACCGTCTGGCCGGGCGGTTTTCCCGCACGCTGGCACTGTCAGAGATCAATCGCGCCGGGGCCAACCCATGATGCCCCCGTTGATCGGCCTGGCCGCCAGAAGCGCCTGGAATCGCCGCGCCGCACTGAGCCTGACCGTGCTGGCCATCGCTTTATCCGTTCTGATGCTGCTCGGCGTCGAACGCCTGAGGCAACAAATCCGCGACAGCTTCGAGCAGTCCGTGTCGGGCGCCGATCTCATCGTCGGCGCACGCGGCAGCCCGTTGCAGCTGATGCTGTACTCAGTATTCCGCATCGGCGAAGCCACCCACAACATGGAGTGGAGCAGCGTCGAAACACTCGCCGCGAACCCGGCAGTGGCCTGGGCAATCCCGATTTCGCTAGGCGACTCCCACCACGGCTACCCGGTGCTGGGCACCACGCCGAATTACTTCAGGCATTTTCGCTACGGCGACAAACGCGCGTTGAAATTGCTTGAAGGCCGCCCCTTCCCAGGTGGGACCGATGGGGTGTTCGATGCGGTGCTGGGTGCCGAAGTCGCTACCGCGCTCGGCTACAAACTCGGCAGCCGCATCACCCTGAGTCACGGCAGCGGCGAAACCGGTCTCGCCGAGCATGCCGACAAGCCCTTCACCGTGGTCGGCATCCTCGCCCGCACCGGCACCCCTGTCGACAACACCGTGCACATCAGCCTGGCGGCGATGGAAGCGATCCACCTCGACTGGCAGGGCGGCGCGCACATCCCCGGCGTAAGCATTCCGGCCGAGTACGTGAAAAAATTCGACCTGACGCCCAAGACCGTCACCGCCGTCATCCTCGGGTTGAAATCGCGCGCAGCGGTGTTCGCCGTCCAGCGCACCGTCAATACTTATCGCGCCGAGCCGCTGATGGCCGTGCTGCCGGGCGTCGCGCTGTCACAGTTGTGGCAGGTGATGGGCTACGGCGAAAAGGCGCTGCTCGCGGTTTCGGCGCTGGTGGTCGGCGTCGGACTGGCCGGGCTGGTTGCCGTCATCCTTGCCGGCCTCAACGAACGCCGGCGCGAGCTGGCCATCCTGCGCTCGGTCGGCGCGCACCCGCGCGATATCCTCGCGTTGTTGACGCTGGAAGGGCTCGGGCTGACCGTGACCGGCACCGTATTCGGTTACTTGCTGCTGACGGTACTGTCGCTCGTTGCCGGGCCCGTCATCGAGGCGCGATGGGGACTGAGCCTGGCGGCCACCGCACCCACCGCGCAAGAACTATATTTGCTCGCCGGCGTGATCGGCGTCGGCCTCGCCGCCAGTCTGCTGCCGGGCTGGCGCGCGTATCGGCTGTCGCTGGCCGATGGGCTGACACCGCGAACCTGAGGACATTTTTGAACCTATGAATATGAAGCGCATCGTCGCACTTTCCTGTGCGATTTTCAGCCTCTCCACCTTCGCCGCCGATTACAAGGTGGGCGATCGTCTGAACGCGGAGAAATCAGCCAAGCCGGCGAAAGCCCAGCTCACAACCTGGGACGACCTGCTGCCCAAAGGCTGGGACCCGATGAAGGAAATCAAACGCCTGAAGCTGGACAAGCTGCAAGACTCCGACCCCGCCGCCATCGAGGCGGTCGACAAGCTGAAAGCCATGTGGAATACCGCCCCAAGCAACAGCGACATTGCCGGCAAGGCCATCCGCATCGCAGGCTTCATGGTGCCGCTGGAATACGGCAAAAAGGAGTTGAAGGAATTCCTGCTGGTACCGTACTTCGGTGCCTGCATCCATGTGCCGCCGCCGCCCGCCAACCAGATCATCCATGTGCTGCCCGACAAGCCGGTGAAGATGCAGACCTATATGGATGCGGTCTGGGTCGAAGGCGTGATCGAACTGGCCATTTCAAAAACGGACATGGGCGATTCCGGCTACCGCCTGCGCGCGGTCAAGGTCGAGCCCTACAAGGAAAAGCACTGACGCGCCATAATCGGGTCACTGCCGCTTAGCCCCACTCCATGACCGACCAGCCCATACCCATCACGCTCCTGACCGGTTTTCTAGGCAGCGGCAAGACCACCGTACTGAATCATCTGGTGCGCACGTTGCCGCGCACTGCGATCCTGATGAACGAATTCGGCGAAGTGGCGCTCGATCATCAGCTATTGCAGAAAATGGAAGGCCCGATGGCGCTGCTCTCGGGCGGCTGTGTGTGCTGCACGATTTCCGGCAGCCTGTCGCCGACACTGAAGAACCTGTGGATGGCACGGCAAAATGGCGACATCCCCGCGTTCGAACGCGTCATCATCGAAACCACCGGCATCGCCGACCCGGCGCCGGTGCTCGACAATCTGCTGCATGACAACTGGGTACGCGCCCGCTTCCGCCTCGACGGCGTGGTCACCACGGTCGACGCCGTATTCGGCATGGGCCAGCTCGACGACCACTTCGAAGCCGTGAAGCAGGTGGCGGTGGCCGACAGAATCCTGCTCACCAAGACCGATCTGGCGCCCGCCGCGACGGTTGCCGCGCTGCGCGAGCGGCTGGCCGCGCTCAACCCGGCGGCCGACCTCATCACCGTGAAGTACGGCGAAGTCGATCCTGCAGCCATCCAGAACCTGGGGCTGTGGAACGCCGCGACCCAATCGCTGGAAGTCACGCGCTGGCTGAAACCGCAGCGCTACCAACCTGCCAGTGCGGGCAAGCTGGGTGGCAGGCCTGAGTTGCACGACGCGCGCATCCAATCCTTTTCGGTCGTGCTCGACGCACCGCTTGATCGTTATGGCCTGCATTCGGCGCTCAGCATGCTGACCTCGTTTCGTGCCGAGAATCTGCTGCGCTTCAAGGCCATCGTGAACCTGCAGGATGAACCGCAGCCAGTGGTGCTGCACGGCGTGCAGCACGTGCTGTATCCCGAGGTGAAGCTCGACGCCTGGCCGGACGACGATCACCGCAGCCGCTTCGTCTTCATCGTGCGCGATCTCGAACCCGCGTTTGTGGAAAAGCTGCTGGCCGATTTCACCGGCGCGGCATCGGCGAAGATCGCATCTT
This sequence comes from Thiobacillus sp., assembly GCA_041750575.1. Taxonomy (GTDB): domain Bacteria; phylum Pseudomonadota; class Gammaproteobacteria; order Burkholderiales; family Thiobacillaceae; genus Thiobacillus. The sequence goes on from JBGSZD010000266.1 coordinate 3,196, forward strand.
GAATCCGGCGCAAAAAATCCTCATCGGCGCGATCCGCGTGTACCAGTTGGTGCTGTCGCCGTGGCTTGGCCGGCAGTGCCGCTACCTGCCGACCTGCTCGGAATACGGCAAGGAAGCCATCGAAAAACACGGTGCCCTCAAAGGCAGCTGGCTGGCCGCCAGGCGCATCGGCCGCTGCCGACCCGGCTGCGATCACGGTTACGACCCGGTGCCGCCGGTCGAGAAGCGCAAGTAAATGCGCCCCTTCCCGCGCCGCCTGCTGCCCTGGCTGTTCGCACTGACCCTGTTATTCGGGCAGGCGGCGGTGTTCGCGCATGCGCTGACCCATCTGCACCCGCACGACGCGGATCAGGCCGACCATCCCTGCGAAGTCTGCGTCGCGCAGGCGCAACTGGGTTCGGCTGCGCCGCCCAGCCTGCTCGTCCTGACGATTCCGCCGGGCGACCGCATAGATCTGTCCGCCGACGCGCCTGTGCGCGTCGATCTCTCGCCTCGTCCCGCCTGCGCCCGCGCACCGCCTGCCTCCGTCCACGCCTGACCTTCATTCATCCAGCCCGCGCAACGCCAGCGTGGGCATGTGTCATTCGTTTACGGAGTACAAAAATGTTACGTCCCGCTCTTCTGGCGACCGCCCTCGCGGCTGCCTTTCCGGTTTACGCCGATGCCGATCTCGACGCGCTGCGCGTCGAACTGAAGGAAATGAAATCCACTTACGAAGCGCGCATCCAGGCGCTGGAAACTCGCTTGCAGCAGGCGGAAGTCTCGCCCGCCCCGGCCGCCGCGCAATCCGACACGGCCTCGCAGCAAAGCGCCGCTGCCGGCAACCGTTTCAACCCGGATATCTCGCTCATCCTGCAAGGCAAATACGCCCACCTCGACGATATCGAGCATCGCCACATCAGCGGTTTTCTGCCGGCCGGCCACGATCACGGTGCCCCGCGCGGTTTCTCGCTCGACCATACCGAACTGGTGATGAGCGCGAGCGTCGACCCTTATTTCCTCGGCTACATGAACCTGGCCCTGCTCGACGAGGAAGTCGAAATCGAGGAAGCCTGGTTTCAGACGACCGCGCTGGGCAATGGACTGTCGATCCGGGGCGGCCGCTTCCTGTCCGGCCTCGGCTACCAAAATACGCAGCATCCCCACGCCTGGGATTTCGCCGACAACAACCTGATGTACCGCGCGCTGTTCGGCGAGGCCTACGGCAACGACGGCCTGAAACTGAAATGGGTAGCGCCGACCGATCTGTATATGGAGTTCGGTGCCGAAGCCGGGCGCGGCGCCAATTTCCCCGGCACCGACCGCAACAAGAATGGTGCCGGCAGTTATGCGCTGTTCGGCCACCTCGGCGGCGACGTCGGCGCCGCCAGCAGTTGGCGCGCCGGATTGTCCTATCTGCACGCCAAGGCGAATGAACGCGATGGTGACGTGGACGACCTCAACGACGTGGAAGCCGAAACCCTGTTCTCAGGCAAGAGCAAAATCTGGGTAGCGGACTTCGTCTGGAAATGGGCGCCCAACGGCAACATGGCTGAGCGGAATTTCAAATTCGCAACCGAATATTTCCGTCGTACCGAACGCGGCAACCTGCTGTGCGTCGACAACACGGCCGACGGCGGCGCGTGCACCGACACCGAAGACGCCTATCGCTCGCGCCAGTCTGGCTTCTACGCGCAAGGCGTCTATCAGTTCATGCCGCGCTGGCGTACCGGCTACCGCTACGACCGCCTGAACCCCGGCTCGGTCGACTTCGGTGCCAACAATGCCTTCCTGCCCGTGTCGGAATACAAGCCGACGCGCCACTCGCTGATGCTCGACTTTTCGCCGTCCGAGTTTTCGCGCCTGCGCCTGCAAGTCTCGAAGGACAAGGCGATGGAAAACGTGAGCGAGAACCAGTGGTTCGTGCAATACATCCACAGCCTGGGCAGCCACGGCGCCCACAGTTTTTGAGGAGGCCGGCATGAAACGACTGCTTGTTTATCTTGCGCTGTGCCTGCCGGTTGGCGCTCACGCCGCCCTCAACGTCTTCGCCTGCGAGCCCGAATGGGCGGCGTTGGCGAAGGAGATCGGCGGCACCGATGTCAGTGTCTATTCGGCCACCACCGCCTTTCAGGACCCGCACCGGATCGAGGCACGGCCCAGCCTGATCGCGCAGATGCGGCGCGCGGCGCTGGTGGTGTGCACCGGCGCGGAACTGGAAACCGGCTGGCTGCCGGTGCTGCTGCGCGACGCCGG
>JBGSZD010000267.1:0-8844 GCA_041750575.1 Thiobacillus sp.
ATCGTCGGCGACCATACGCTGCTGTTCGCCGGTATCGGCGAACGCGTCGAGCTCACCCACAAGGCCAGCAGCCGCGCCACCTTTGCCCAGGGTGCGCTGCGGGCCGCCAAATGGCTGCAAGGCCGCGCGCCGGGTCTGTACGACATGCGCGATGTCCTGAATCTCCACTAGGAAATCTCAACCAGGAACGCACCCATGAATGCCGTCAAGGTCTACAGCACCGGCACCTGCCCCATCTGCGTCAAGGCGAAGGCCTTTCTCGACAAGCGCGGCATTGGCTACGACGAAGTCCGCATCGACCTCGACCGCGAAGCGATGAAGGAATTCGTCGTCGTCACCAACGGCGCGCGCACTGTTCCGCAGATTGTTGTCGAAGGCAAGTGCATAGGCGGCTTTACCGAATTGACCGAACTCGATATGGACGGCGGACTGGACCATCTACAGCCCTGATTCATGCGGGGGTTGGCGCTTTAAAACCGTGTCGAGCATTGAAGCCGCTTCCCGGATCGGCTACAATGGCGGCATTCAAGTTCAGGCGGGTTCGCGCAAGCGGCTCGCCTGAATTTTGTCACCCGCGCCACCCCCATCGTTTTACCGGAGTCATCCTTGTCACGTTCCCAGCCCGCCATCCTTGTTTTAGCTGACGGTTCGGTGTTTCGCGGCCTGTCCATCGGCGCTGACGGCGTCACTTCCGGCGAGGTGGTATTCAATACCGCACTGACCGGGTATCAGGAAATCCTCACCGACCCTTCGTATTCGCGCCAGATTGTGACGCTGACGTATCCGCATATCGGCAACACCGGCGTCAACGCCGAGGACGTCGAGTCGGATCGCATTCATGCCGCGGGCCTGGTGGTGCGCGATGTGCCGCGCCTGCATTCGAACTTTCGTGCCGGACAATCGCTGCCGGACTATCTCAAGAGCCAGAACATCGTTGCCATCGCCGATATCGACACGCGGCGTCTCACCCGGATTTTGAGGGAAAAGGGCGCGCAGAACGGCTGCATCATGGCAGGCAACGTGGACGAGGCAAAAGCGCTCGAAGCCGCGCGCGCCTTCCCCGGTCTGGCCGGCATGGATCTGGCCAAGGTGGTGAGCGCGCTAGCGGCTTACGAATGGAACGAAACCGAATGGAAACTCGGGCGTGGCTATGGCCAACTGACCGCACCGCGTTTCCACGTTGTGGCTTTCGATTACGGCGTCAAGCGCAACATTTTGCGCATGCTGGCCGAGCGCGGCTGCCGCCTGACGGTACTGCCCGCTACCGCTACTTCAGCTGACGCGATGGCCTTGAAGCCGGACGGCATTTTCCTGTCCAACGGCCCGGGCGATCCGGAGCCATGCGATTACGCGATCAGCGCGATTGGCGAACTGGTGGCTGCGAAGATTCCGACTTTCGGTATTTGCCTTGGACACCAGTTGCTGGCGCTGGCCTCGGGTGCCAAGACCGTGAAGATGAAGTTCGGTCACCACGGTGCCAACCATCCGGTGAAAGACCTCGACAGCGGGCGCGTTGCCATCACCAGCCAGAACCATGGCTTTGCCGTGGATCCGACGACGCTGCCCACCAATTTGCGCAGCACCCACGTCTCGCTGTTTGACGGTTCTCTGCAGGGTATCGCGCGTACCGATGCACCCGCGTTCAGCTTTCAGGGCCACCCTGAAGCCAGCCCCGGTCCACACGACGTGAGCTATTTGTTCGACCGATTCATCCAGTTGATGGCTGACCATCCCGCAGCACACTGATCATGCCCAAGCGTACCGACCTCAAAAGCATCCTCATCATCGGCGCCGGCCCCATTGTCATCGGGCAGGCGTGCGAGTTCGACTATTCCGGCGCGCAGGCATGCAAGGCGCTGCGCGAGGAGGGCTACAAGGTCATCCTCGTCAACAGCAATCCGGCGACGATCATGACCGACCCGGACATGGCCGACGTGACCTACATCGAGCCGATCAGCTGGCAGGTGGTCGAGAAGATCATCGCCAAGGAGCGCCCCGACGCGCTGCTGCCGACCATGGGCGGGCAGACCGCGCTCAATTGTGCGCTCGATCTGGCCAAGCATGGCGTGCTGGAAAAATACGGCGTCGAGATGATCGGTGCCTCCAAGGAAGCCATCGACAAGGCCGAGGACCGCGAAAAATTCAAGGTGGCGATGACCAAAATCGGGCTGGCATCAGCGCGTTCATCCATTGCACACAGCCTGGAGGAGGCCTTGCAGGTGCAGGCCGCGCTGGGCTTTCCGTCGATCATTCGTCCCTCGTTCACGATGGGCGGCTCGGGCGGCGGCATTGCCTATAACAAGGACGAATTCGTTGCCATCTGCGAACGTGGCCTCGAAGCCTCGCCGACCAAAGAACTCCTGATCGAAGAATCGCTGCTCGGCTGGAAAGAGTACGAGATGGAAGTGGTGCGCGACCGCAAGGACAACTGCATCATCGTCTGCTCGATCGAAAACTTCGACCCGATGGGCGTGCATACTGGCGATTCGATCACCGTTGCGCCCGCGCAGACGCTGACCGACAAGGAATACCAGATCATGCGTAACGCCTCGCTGGCGGTGCTGCGCGAGATTGGCGTGGAAACCGGTGGTTCCAATGTGCAATTTTCGATCAACCCGGTTGATGGCCGCATGGTGGTGATCGAGATGAACCCGCGCGTGTCGCGTTCGTCAGCCTTGGCGTCGAAAGCGACCGGCTTCCCCATTGCCAAGGTGGCGGCCAAACTGGCGGTCGGCTACACGCTCGACGAACTGCAGAACGACATCACTGGCGGCGCGACCCCGGCTTCATTCGAGCCGTCGATCGACTATGTCGTGACCAAGATTCCGCGTTTCGCCTTCGAGAAATTCCCGCAAGCCGACGACCGCCTGACCACGCAGATGAAGTCGGTGGGCGAGGTGATGGCGATGGGCCGCACCTTCCAGGAATCGCTGCAGAAGGCGCTGCGCGGGCTGGAAGTAGGCGCCGACGGATTCGACCCCAAGACCACCGACCGCGACGAGATCGAAGCCGAGTTGATGTCGCCCGGCCCTGAGCGCATCTGGTACGTGGGCGATGCGTTCCGTGAGGGTATGACGCTGGAAGAAATCTTTGCCGTTTCGAAAATCGACCCATGGTTTCTCGATCAGATTCAGGGTTTGATCGAAATGGAAACCTCGCTGGCCGGCCGTGGGCTGGCTGACGTCGGCGAGGACGAACTGCGCCGTCTGAAGCGTGCCGGTTTCGCCGATCGCCGCCTCGCCAAGCTGTTGAACACCGACCAGCACGCGGTGCGTGCGCGCCGCAATGATCTGGCGATTCATCCGGTCTACAAGCGCGTCGATACCTGCGCGGCGGAGTTTGCCACCCAGACTGCCTATATGTACTCGACCTACGAGGAAGAGTGCGAGTCGCGTCCGACGGATGCCAAGAAAATCATGGTGCTGGGTGGCGGACCGAACCGCATCGGCCAAGGCATCGAGTTCGACTACTGCTGTGTGCACGCATCGCTGGCGCTGCGCGAGAGCGGGTTCGAGACCATCATGGTCAACTGCAATCCGGAAACGGTTTCGACCGACTACGATACCTCCGATCGTCTGTATTTCGAGCCGCTGACGCTGGAAGACGTACTCGAAATCGTGCGGATCGAAAAACCCGTCGGCGTGATCGTGCAGTACGGCGGACAGACTCCGCTGAAGCTGGCGCGCGATCTGGAAAGAAACGGCGTGCCCATCATCGGCACCAGCCCCGACATGATCGACGCCGCCGAAGACCGCGAGCGTTTTCAGCAGATGTTGCATGAATTGGGCTTGAAGCAACCGCCCAACCGCACCGCGCGCAACCCCGACAGCGCGATTCGCATGGCCGAGGAAATCGGTTATCCGCTGGTGGTTCGCCCGTCCTACGTGCTCGGTGGCCGCGCGATGGAAATCGTGCGCGAGGAAGCCGACCTGCGCCGCTACATGACCGAGGCAGTCAAGGTGTCGAATAAATCGCCAGTGCTGCTTGATCGCTTTTTGAACGATGCCATCGAAGTCGACGTGGACGCACTGTCCGACGGCGAGCAGGTGGTGATCGGCGGCATCATGCAGCACATCGAACAGGCCGGCGTGCACTCGGGCGATTCGGCATGCTCGCTGCCGCCGTACAGCCTGTCAAAGGACGTGCAGGACGAACTGCGCCGTCAGACGGTGGCGATGGCGAAGGCGCTGAAGGTCGTCGGTTTGATGAACGTGCAGTTCGCGATTCAGGGCGACGTGGTCTACGTGCTCGAAGTCAACCCGCGTGCGTCGCGTACCGTGCCTTACGTGTCCAAGGCCATCGGCGCACCGCTGGCGAAGATTGCCGCGCGCGCGATGGCCGGTATTTCGCTTAAATCACAGGGCTTCGAGAAGGAAATCATCCCGCCGTATTTCTCGGTGAAGGAAGCGGTATTCCCGTTCCGCAAGTTCCCTGGTGTCGACACCATTCTTGGCCCCGAGATGAAATCGACCGGTGAAGTCATGGGCGTGGGCAACAATTTCGGCGAGGCTTTCGTCAAATCGCAGCTCGCGTCGAGTGACGCGCTACCCAAACCCGGAGGCCGGGCTTTCGTCAGCGTGCGTTCGGGCGACCGCGACGCCGTGATCGAGGTGGCGCAGGGGCTGCGCGATCTGGGCTTCGACCTGGTCGCTACTCGTGGCACTGCACAGACCATCGAAGCTGCCGGCATTCCGGTGGCGGTGGTCAACAAGGTCAAGGAAGGCCGGCCACACATCGTGGATATGATCAAGAACGGCGATATCGACTTTATCGTCAACGTGGTCGAGGACAAGAAGGCGGTCAAGGATTCCTACGCCATCCGTGCCGAGGCGCTGGCGCGTCGGGTGGTGTACTTCACTACCCTGGCGGGTGCGCATGCCGCGTGCATGGGCATGCAACACGGCACCGAACTCGAAGTGTATTCCCTGCAGTCGCTGCACCAACGTCTGCATTAAAAAAGGCAACACCGTGAACAAATTTCCCCTTACCGTGATCGGCGCGGAAAAGCTGCGCGCCGAGTTGCAGCATCTGAAAGCTGTCGAACGGCCGGCTGTGATCCAGGCGATTGCCGAGGCGCGCGCGCAGGGCGACCTGTCCGAAAACGCCGAATACGATGCCGCCAAGGAAAAGCAGGGTTTCATCGAAGGCCGTATCGCCGACCTCGAAGGCAAGCTGTCGAACGCGCAGATCATCGATCCGACCACGCTGGATGCGGACGGGCGCGTCGTGTTTGGTGCCACGGTTGAACTGGAAGATGCCAAGTCGAGCGAGTCCGTCATCTATCAGATCGTCGGCGACGATGAGGCCGACATCAAACAGGGCAAGATTTCCGTGTCGTCGCCCATCGCGCGCGCGCTGATCGGCAAGTATGCCGGCGACAGCGTGGACGTGCAGGCGCCAGGCGGTGTGCGTCAATACGAAGTGCTGGACGTGCAATACAAATAAATGAAACGATTCTGGGATGGCCTCGCGGGCGTGCTGTTGGTGCTGTGGATCGGCGGCGCGTGGGCGATCGGCTACGTCGCCGCGCCAGTGCTGTTCGCCAACCTGGATGACAAGCAGCTGGCCGGCATGCTGGCTGGCAAGTTGTTCGAACTGATGGCGTGGATCGGTATCGCCGCCGCGATCTACCTGCTGGTCTACCGTATCGCGCGCGACGGCGGCGCGGCGCTGAAAACCCTGTTTTTCTGGGCGGTGGTCTTGATGTTGGCGCTGACCCTGGCGGGCCACTTCGGCATCCAGCCCATCATGCAGAGTCTGAAGGATCAGGCCATGCCGCACGCGGTGATGCAGAGCGTGTTCGCCAACCGTTTCGCGCGTTGGCATGGCGTGTCGAGCATTCTTTACCTGATCCAGAGCGCACTGGGACTATTGCTGATCTGGCGTTCCGGATTGGCGCGATAAGCCCCATCCACGAACGCTCAGCTGGGTAGAACGATCACCGGCTTGTCGGCGCGGCGATAAATCACCAATACCTTGCCAATTTGCTGTACTGGCGCTGCGCTGGTGGCGGTACAGATTTCTTCAAGCCAGGCGCGCCGGGTATCCGGCTCGTCGGTGGCGGCCTTGATTTTGATCAGTTCGTGCGAAGCAAGCCCGCGTTCGACTTCTTTCAATACGGCGGCGGTCAAACCCTGGTTGCCGATCATGACCACTGGCTGGAGGCTGTGCGCCAAGCCTTTGAGATATTGCCGTTGTGTGGGCGTGAGTGATTTCATGCGTATTCCTTAAACTGAGTGCGGATTGTAGCCGATAGAGTGTAGGCAGCGAGATGGTGCAGAAAGTGAAGCGAACCAAATCGGGCAGTGCCTGGATGCACGAGCACGTGACGGATTCCTATGTCAAAAAGGCGCAGCAGGACGGCTACCGTTCGCGCGCCGCCTACAAATTGCTGGAAATGGACAAGCGCGATCACTTGTTGCGCCCTGGCATGACGGTGGTGGATCTGGGCGCCGCGCCCGGCAGTTGGTGTCAGGTGGCGGTGCAGAAGATGAAGCGGCAGGGCAGGGTGCTGGCGATCGATCTGCTGCCGGTGGCGCCGATGCCCGGGGTCGACAGCCTGGAAGGCGACTTTACCCAGCCGACGGCGCTGGCCTGGCTGGAAGAAAAGTTGCAATCCGGTCGGGTTGATCTTGTATTAAGCGATATGGCCCCCAATATCAGCGGAGTGATGCTGCGGGACCAGGCGCGGCATTACGAGTTATGCGAGCTTGCGCTCGACTTTGCGGTGAACTGGCTGAAACCAGACGGCACTTTTCTCGTCAAAGTATTTCAGGGCGTTGGCTTCGAGGATTTTCGGACGCAGATGCGGCAGGCTTTCGAGCAGGTGCTGATCCGTAAACCGGACGCCTCGCGCGACCGCAGCACGGAAGTTTATTTATTGGGGCGCCGCCCAGCGGCGGCAAGGGCCGGTCCATTGGAGATCGCCGTGACAAGCCGGCAAGACTAGGCTTAGAATGAGTCTAAATGTGCTGTATGGCACCAAGGAGTAATAGTGAACAACCTGTCCAAGAACATTGCCATCTGGCTGATTATCGCCGTCGTCCTGATGACGGTATTCAACCAGTTCGGCGCACAGCGCACGGCGCAGTCGCAGATGCCGTACTCGCAATTCATCGAGGAAGTCCGCCAGCAGCAGATTTCGAAGGTGGTGATTGAGGGCAACGTGCTGAAGGGTGAACGCAGCGACGGCCAGCGCTTCACCAGCTATGCGCCGAGCGATCCGTGGATGGTGTCCGACTTGCTGAAAAATGGCGTGTCGGTCGAGGCCAAGCCGGAAGAGCAGCCGTCCTTCCTGATGAGCTTGTTCATTTCCTGGTTCCCCATGCTGCTCCTGATCGGCGTGTGGATCTTCTTCATGCGCCAGATGCAGGGCGGCGGCAAAGGCGGTGCATTCTCGTTTGGCAAGAGCCGTGCGCGCTTGCTCGACGAAAACGCCAACCCAGTGACCTTTGCCGACGTCGCAGGCTGCGACGAGGCGAAGGAAGACGTCGCCGAGCTGGTGGATTTCCTCAAAGACCCGTCCAAGTTCCAGAAACTGGGCGGCCGCATCCCGCGCGGTGTGCTGATGGTGGGCCCTCCCGGTACGGGTAAGACCCTGCTGGCGCGTTCGATCGCTGGTGAGGCCAAGGTCCCATTCTTCAGTATCTCGGGTTCCGACTTCGTCGAAATGTTCGTCGGCGTCGGTGCGGCGCGCGTGCGCGACATGTTCGAGCAGGCGAAGAAGAACTCGCCGTGCATCATCTTCATCGACGAAATCGACGCGGTCGGCCGCCAGCGTGGTGCCGGCCTCGGCGGCGGCAACGACGAGCGCGAACAGACGCTCAACCAGTTGCTGGTCGAGATGGACGGTTTCGAGGCAAGCGTCGGTGTGATCGTGATCGCCGCGACCAACCGTCCCGACGTGCTTGATCCGGCCCTGCTGCGTCCGGGCCGTTTCGATCGCCAAGTGGTGGTGGGCTTGCCCGATATCCGCGGCCGCGAGCAGATTCTCATGGTGCACATGCGCAAGGTGCCGGTGGCACCCGATGTGCGGGCCGATATTCTGGCGCGCGGCACCCCGGGTATGTCCGGCGCGGATCTGGCCAACCTGGTCAACGAGGCTGCACTGTTCGCCGCCCGGCGCAGCAAGCGCCTGGTCGACATGGACGACTTCGAGCAGGCCAAGGACAAGATTTTCATGGGTGCCGAGCGCAAGTCCATGGTCATCACGCCCGAGGACAAGAAGAAAACGGCTTACCACGAGTCGGGTCATGCGGTGATCGGCATGTCCCTGCCGGGCTGCGACCCGGTGCACAAGGTGACGGTTATTCCGCGCGGCCGTGCGCTCGGCGTGACGATGTCGCTGCCGGAAATGGACCGTTATAGTCTGTACCAGGATCAGATGCTGTCGCAGATCAGCATGCTGTTTGGCGGTCGGGTGGCGGAAGAGATATTTGTCGGCAGCATTTCGACCGGTGCGTCCAATGACTTCGAGCGCGCTACTAGCATTGCGCGCGACATGGTGACACGCTATGGCATGTCCGAGGCGCTCGGCCCGATGGTGTACGGCGAGAACGAAGGCGAAGTGTTCCTAGGCCGCTCGGTGACCACGCACAAAAACATGAGCGAAGCCACCATGCAGAAGGTCGATGCGGAAATCCGCCGCATTCTGGATGAGCAGTACGCGCTGGCGAAGAAAATCCTCACCGAGAGCCGTGACAAGGTCGAGGCGATGACCGTTGCGCTAATGGAATGGGAAACCATCGATGCCGAGCAGATCGCCGATATCATGGCCGGCCGGCCGGTGCGGCCACCCAAGCCGTCTGCCGCACCGCAACCGCCCACCAACGGTGGCGACAAGCC
>JBGSZD010000268.1:0-5735 GCA_041750575.1 Thiobacillus sp.
GCCATCTCCATCACCGCCTGCAGCAATGCGTATTTGGCTTCGCCGACGCCGGGGGCGGCGCAGGCGGATCGTTTGTCGGCGCGGCACAAACCACCCAACCCGCCAAAGCGCTCGATCAGCTCGCGCCCAAGGTCGACTGCGCTCTTGCCAACTACGCCGGTGCGCAGAAAGACCGCGACCAGTTCGGCATCGGTCAGCACGCCTGCGCCCCGCTTCAAGAGCTTTTCGCGCGGACGCGCATCTTCCGGCCAGTCGCGAATCGCCATGCCTGCTCCCCTCCCGTAGAATGTCGCCATTGTCATGGAAAGCGCTTTGGGAATCGAGACCACGTTGCTCGCGCACAAAAAAATCATACTGGGCGTGACTGGCGGCATCGCCGCCTACAAGGCGGCGGAGCTGTGCCGCCTGTTGGTCAAGGCGGGAGCCGACGTGCGGGTGGTGATGACTGCCGCTGCGCAGCAGTTCGTGACACCGCTCACATTCCAGGCCCTGTCCGGCAAGCCCGTGCTGACTTCCCTGTGGAATGCCGCCAGCGGCGACGGCATGGAGCATATTCATTTGTCGCGCGATGCCGACCTGATTCTGGTGGCGCCGGCTTCGGCCGATTTCCTGGCCAAACTCGTGCACGGCCGTGCCGACGATCTTTTGTCGACCCTGTGTCTTGCCCGCACCTGCAGGCTAGCCGTCGCGCCGGCGATGAACCGAGAAATGTGGGCGGCCGTGCCGACGCAACGCAATCTGGGGCAGTTGCGTGTAGACGGCATCACCGTACTGGGGCCGGCTGCGGGCGAACAGGCCTGCGGCGAGGTGGGCTTGGGACGGATGCTGGAAGCGGCCGAAATCGCAGCCGCCCTGCCGGCTTTGCTGGGTGCAGGCCCGCTGGCAGGCAAGCGGGTGCTTATCACCGCCGGACCGACCTTCGAGGCGATCGACCCGGTGCGTGGGCTGACCAATCTGAGCTCCGGCAAGATGGGCTATGCCGTGGCGCAGGCGGCGGCCGAGGCGGGCGCCGAGGTATGCCTGGTGTCGGGGCCGACCTGCCTTGCTGTGCCGGTGGGGGTGCACCGTGTCGATGTGCAAAGCGCGGCCGACATGCGTGAAGCCGTGTTTTCACGGCTGCCGAGCGACGTATTCATTGCCGTGGCGGCGGTGGCCGATTACCGGGTGGATGCGGCCGCACCGCAAAAGATCAAGAAAAGTGACGCGGGGCTGACCCTGCAACTGGTCGCCAACCCGGACATCCTGGCCGAAGTCGCCGCCTTGCCCGATGCGCCGTTCTGCGTGGGCTTCGCCGCCGAGACCGAACATCTCGCCCAGCACGCCGAAGCCAAGCGTTTACGCAAAAAACTGCCGTTGCTGATCGGCAACTTGGCGCAGGACACGCTCGGCCGGGAGACGGCCGAGCTGATCCTGTTCGACGACCGCGGCCAACACTCGCTGCCCCGTGCCGACAAACTTACCCAAGCGCGACACCTGATCCACCACCTTGCAACCCTGCTTGACTGACGAAATCCTGACGAATATGAAGATGGATGTGAAGATTCTCGACGACCGCATGCGCGATCAACTGCCGCATTACGCCACTGCTGGTGCCGCCGGCCTGGATTTGCGTGCCTGCATCGATGCGCCGATCACGCTGCAACCGGGCGAAACTCAACTGATTCCGACCGGATTGGCGATTCACCTGGCCGACCCCGGCTATGCTGCGCTGATCCTGCCGCGCTCGGGCCTCGGCCACAAGCACGGCATCGTGCTGGGCAATCTGGTTGGGCTGATCGATTCGGATTACCAGGGCCAGCTCATGGTTTCCGCCTGGAATCGCGGGCAACAGGCGTTCGAGCTGGCACCGATGGAGCGCCTGGCGCAGCTTGTCATCGTGCCGGTGGTGCAGGCCGAATTCAACGTGGTGGACGACTTTGAAACCAGCCAGCGCGGCGAGGGGGGCTTCGGCAGCACGGGCCGTCAGTAGTGTCGGGTTTTTTTACACAGCAATGACCGTGCACCCGGCAAGTCAGCTTGCCGGGTGCGCTTATGTCAGGGCATGGATTTTGCTGCTGGCTAGACAATGTCGGCAGGTTTCCGAAGCTTGGGTTCCTGCCATTGCGGAGAACATATAAAAGGTTGGAGCCTGCTGGCGCATCCCTCATGCCCCACACGTCCATTTTGCGATTTGGTCTGATTCTCGTCTCAGTGCTTGTGCTGCTGACGGGGCTGGTCACGTTCGCGATTTACCAGTCGCGGCCGCAAGTGTTGCCGGTGCCGGAAGAACTGGAAAAGCCGGTGATGGCCGCGCAGATCGAGTTCTTGGCCGAGGCCATCCAGCGTAGTGCCGCTGGAATCGCAGGGCATCCGCAGACCTTGGCATGCTTTGCCGCTAGGGAGCCGGTGGTCTGCCAGGCGCAGGCTGCCAATCTGCACGCCCTGAACCAGGACGCAACCGTGCTGTTCGTCACCGACGGGCAGAACCAACTGCTACCCGGATTTTTGCCGGGCGAAACGCGGCAGTTGCTGGCCAATTCCGACAAGGGCGGCGCAGGCGCCACCGCCGCCTTCAGCTTGTCGATTTCGCATCCGGTAACGAATGTCGAAGGCAAGCGCCTGGGCTATGTCATCGTCGAACAGAAGGTGCCGCAACTGCAGACGCTGTTCGATACCCTGCCGTTGCCGGATGCCGCCGCCTATGCCGAACTGCAACAAAGCCAGGGCGACGGCACGGTCAACGTGTTGATGCGGCGCGGCAATCAGGCGATCAAACAGCGCAGCCAGCCGGAGTGGGTCGCGCTGGCGGGCACGCCCTGGACGATTGCGGTGTGGCGCCACGACAAACCTGCGATCGAGAGCGTCGCGCCGTATGTGTTGGGCTGGCTGGTGGCCAGCCTGGTGATCGCCGTGCTGGTCATGGGCTTTACGGTGACGGTGCGCAATCGGGTCAGCGACAGTCTGCGTACGCTGGTGAAATTCACCAACGACCTGCGCCAGCAACGCTTGCGCACCGATTATCCGGTGCGCCTGGAGGAATTCCAGACGCCGCTCGCGACCATGCTGAAACTGGGCAAGGTCATGCTGGGGCGACAGAAAGAGGCGACCTCGCAGGCGCGGCTCGATCACCTGTCGCAGGTCAACAACCGGCGCAGCTTCGACGAAAAGCAGAAGGAACTGTTTGCCAGCCTGAAAGACGGTTGGTCGCACAGCCTGCTGATCCTGGACATTGACAACTTCAAGCAGGTGAACGACACCTTCGGCCACGAAGCAGGCGACCAGCTCATCATCAAGTTCGGCGATGCGCTCAAGCATTGTCTTCGCAACAGCGATTTCATCGCCCGCTTGGGTGGCGACGAATTCTGTGTGCTGTTTCCCTATACGCCGCTGGATCGCGCACGGGAACTGGCCGAGCGTCTGCGCGCCAACATGCCCGAAAGCGTCGAGCTTATTCCCGGCGTGACGCAGAAGCTGTCGTGGAGCGGCGGCTTGTCCGAATACAGCCGCGACGACAAGCAGGAAAACGAAGCACTGTCGCGTGCCGACGCCGCCTTGCTGGAAGCGAAGCGCGGCGGGCGCAATGCCACACGGATCAGGGCTGCCGCCTGAGTCCGGCCAGTATCAGTCCAACAGCAAGCACACCCCACACCAGCAACACCGGCATATTGCCCCAGCGCACATACGGCGTGCTACCCGCATAACCCTGAATGACGCCGGAGAGGCTGCCTGCGGTGAAGAGCGGCAGCGCAGCCACCACATGGCCTCGTACATCGATGATCGCCGTCACGCCCGTATTGGTCGCGCGCAGCATCATGCGCCCGGTTTCCAGCGCGCGCATCTGCGACATCTGCGCATGCTGCCAGGGCGCGAACGAATCGCCGAACCAGGCCAGATTGCTGACGTTCACCAGCACGCTGGCTTCGGGTAACTGGCGGATGATTTCCTCGCCGAAGGCATCCTCGTAGCAGATATTGACCGCGACCCGCTGACCGCCGATGGCCAGCGGTCGCTGGTCGACGGCGCCGCGCGCGAAGTCGGACAGCGGGATATGCAGCACCTGGATCACCCAGCCCCATACCGTTTTCAAGGGGATGTATTCGCCGAATGGCACCAGATGCACTTTGTGATAGCGCTGGCTGGATGCGCGGCCGAAGCTGATCACGCTGTTGTAGTAGGTGCCTTGCGGCGATCCGGTCGGCAGCCCAGTGAGCACGTCACCGCCATTTTTCTGCCCGAGAGACATCAGGCCGTCGCGATAGAAATCAGGCAGATCGGATTCGAATACCGGCAGCGCGGTTTCCGGCAACACGATCAGTTGCGCCGGTGATGCGGCAGCCATGCGCGCGTAGCTTTCCAGCGTGGAACGGGTTTTTTCGGGTTGCCATTTCATGTCCTGCGGGATGTTGCCCTGTAGCAGCGCTACTGAAGTCGGCGCGCCATCAGGCGTGGTCCAGGCGACGCCGCGCAAAACCTGGCCGCCCACCCCCAGCGCCAGAATCGCTGTCACGGCCCAGATGCGCTGCGCCAGCCGACCACGCGTCGTCACGCTCCACGCGATCAGCGCCGCGATCAGCGCCAGCAGAAACGACACGCCATATACGCCGACCAGCGGCGCGTAACCCGCCAGCGGGCCGGCGGGCACCTGCGAATAGCCCATCTCCAACCAGGGGAAGCCGGTGAAAAGCCAGCCGCGCACCCACTCGGCCACGCCCCATGCGAGTGGCATCACCAGCAATACACGTAGCGCGGGCGAGGCGAGCCAGCGCGCCTGTACCGTGCCGACCATGGCCGGAAACAGTGCCAGCACTGCGCAAAACAGGAAAGTCGCCAGCGCCGCCAGCCAGGCGGGCATGCCGCCATACACCGACAGGCTGACGAACACCCAGCTCACGCCGGCGATGAAGAATCCCAGCCCCCACATCAGGCCGATCAGGAAACCCGCACGGCGGGCGTTGGTGCGCATCAGCAAGCCGAACAATATCGCCAGGCTCAGGATAGGCAGGGGCCAGACGTTGAGCGGCGCGAAACCGGCGACAGCCAGCGCACCGGCAGCGAGGCTGATCAGCAGCACGGGAAAAGTTACGCGGCGCATGGCGGAAAGCTTATCCGCCATGCATAACGCAGCGTCGATCAGTGGGGCGATTCAAAATCGATATGGCCGTCGATCAGTGTATAGCGCACCCGGCCCTGCATCGGGTGGTTGAGGAAAGGCGTGTTGTCACCCTGGCTGGCCAGCGTTTTGGGGGTGACCACCCACTCGGCGGTCTCGTCGAAAATGCAGATGTCCGCACAGCTACCGACCGACAGATTGCCGCCCGGCACACCGAGAATCTGCGCCGGCTTCCACGAAATCAGGTCGATTGCCTGCATGAGCGGTACACCCATTTCGCGCGCCCATTTCAGCGTCAGCGGTAGCAGCAACTCGACCCCGGATGCACCGGGTGCCGATTCGCCGAACGGAACCTGCTTCTCATCCTCGTCGACCGGGGTGTGGTCGGAGCACAGCGCGTCGATCGAGCCGTCGCGTAATGCTTCGCGGATGGCGTCGCGGTCGCGAAGGCTTCTGAGCGGCGGCACCAGATGCAAGTGCGAGTCGAAACTGACAAGATCGTTTTCCGACAGATGAACGTGGGTGCTGGCGACGTCGCAGGTGACAGCCAGTCCCTGCACCTTGGCTGCGCGCACCATGGCGATGCCGTCGCGCGTCGACAGACGCGCCAGATGCACGCGGGCGCCGGTCTCGCGTGCCAGTTGCA
>JBGSZD010000269.1:0-2104 GCA_041750575.1 Thiobacillus sp.
GCTGCCCGCCGCCGGCCACGCCTTCCGTCTCGGCGCAAGCCGCGCCTGGCGCTCGCCCACCATCCTCGAACAGGAAGCCGATTTCGCCCTGCGCAGCCCCAGCTTCGGACTCATCGACCAGATCGCGTTGAGCCCCTATGAGTTGGACCCCGAGCGCATGGACAGCGTCGAACTCGGCTACCTGTTCCAGCGCGGCAGGCTCGACCTCGACGTGCGCCTCTTCCACAACCGACTTGAGGACATCATCGACAGCGACAGCAGCTACGTCGTCGCCGGCGAACTCAGCCCCAGCATCACCAACATCGTCTTCGCCAACCTGTACGAAGCGCGCCAGACCGGCCTCGAATACCAGCTGCGCTGGCAGGCCGGCAAGGCCAGCTGGGTCACCCTCGCGCAGTCCTGGTCCAGAACCCGCGCCGACACCAGTGACCTGCGCCGCTCCGCACCCAGCCACCAGTTGTCCTTGCTGGCCAACCACGACTTCGGCCCCTTCGTCGCCAGCCTGGGTTACTACACTCGCGGCACCATGCGCTGGATCAACTACGACGACGTCCCCGCCCACGACCGCCTCGACCTCCGCCTCGCCCGCAGCTTCAAGTGGAACGGCGCCCGCGCCGAACTCGCCCTCGTCGGCCAGAGCCTGCTCGGCGACTATCTGGAGATCAAGGGTGAGGGCGACCTGACGGTGAACCCGGACCGGGCGTTCGAGCCGCGAGGGTATGTGACGTTCAGGGTGGATTTTTGAGTTGGATGAGTGGTGAGCGGTAAGGGGTGAGCGGGGTGGGACATCGCATGAATACCCAACTGCGATTTTTGGGTTTGCCTGAGTGCCTGGACTGGGATTAGAGTTCAGACGATTCGATCAAGTAGATCGTACCTAGATGATGCATTGCTGATTCTTGCGGCATCGAGTTTCGACAAACGCGTGTCTAAATTACGTTAGATGGTGCTCGGAGCAGACCGATGGAACCTGATCCCCTGATTGAATGGAACCGGTTGAACAGGGAGAACGCGGAACATGCGCTGATCTCTGTCATGTTCACAAATATAGTGACACGCGCGCCTCAGGCGGATGCTTTTTCAACCTGGTTATTGGCAGGTACAGGAGCAGCCGCAACTTTGATGATCACCAACATTCAGGGCATGCTCGCGGCCTTTGGCAGTCATGGTTACAAGGTCACCCTGTTCATGCTGGTTTTGTCCGCGGTGTTTGGGCTTCTGGCGAAGTATGTGTTTGTGTTTTTTCAGTACGGTGGCGATTCGCAATCAAAATTGATCGAGCAGATCAAGCCGATCCTCGAAGCTCATTCCGAGCAGGAAGCAAAGATACTCGAGAGCGCCAAGTCTCGAGGAGTGGCCCTCGAAACCGATATCCGCATGGGTGTTGTTCTTACAGAATTTGCCAAACCTTTCCCTAGATGGTCCCGATGGCTGTTGATGAGGTACATCAACAAAAACAAAGACAACCGCCAGATGGCTCATTTGCTCCCGGTTCGCTGCTTTCATTGGCAGATTGGATTGAGCTTCATTCAAGCATTGGCTTTCCTTTTGTTCGTCCTCAGTGCCGTCTTCTATGCACGAGCCATCTGATTCCATCGTGAAACCTCACCGCACGACGGTGTCCTTTTAGCGCTCTTCCATCCCATGTCCCATCCCTTCTACATCCTCGACGTCTTCTCCGACCGCCCCTACGCCGGCAACCAACTGGCGGTGGTGACGCACGCCGACGACCTCTCCACCGAGACCATGCAGTTGATCGCGGCGGAGACGAACTACTCGGAGACGACCTTCGTGAATGCGGCGCCGGAGGCGGACGGCGGCTATCGCGTGCGGCTGTTCACGCCGGCGCGCGAGCTGGCGTTTGCGGGGCATCCGCTGGTGGGCACGGCGTGGGCGATCCGGCGTTTCATGGAACCGGGGGCGAGC
Organism: Thiobacillus sp.; assembly: GCA_041750575.1. Lineage (GTDB taxonomy): Bacteria > Pseudomonadota > Gammaproteobacteria > Burkholderiales > Thiobacillaceae > Thiobacillus. Next base: position 1,927 of record JBGSZD010000269.1, read on the forward strand.
GGGCCGGTACGGCTGAATCTGCAGCTGGGTCAGGTGCCGGTGCGCTTCGAAGCGGGCGCGAACGGCGAGACGCTATGGTTCCGCGCGCCTGATATCACCCTCGGTGCGACGTGTCCGCGCGAGGCGATGGCGGTTGCACTGGGCATCGACCCGGACGACATCGACCCGGCGACGCCGG
>JBGSZD010000270.1:0-4575 GCA_041750575.1 Thiobacillus sp.
ACCGACCACGACGACGTGTCGGGCATTGCCGCCGCGCGGGCAGCGGCCGACGAGGTGGGCCTGACGCTGATCCCGGGCGTCGAAATCTCGGTGACCTGGGGCGGTCAGACCGTGCATATCGTCGGCCTGCGCATCGATCCCCAACACCCCGAGCTGGCCGATGGCCTGTACGACATTCGCCTCGGGCGCATCGAACGTGCCCGGCGCATGGGGGAGGACCTGGCGCGGTCCGGCATTGCCGGCGCGTACGAAGGCGCCTACGACTATGCCGTCAACAAGCAGATGGTGGGGCGCACGCATTTCGCGCGCTGGCTGGTCGATCAGGGACATGCGCCGGATATCCGCAGCGCGTTTCGCCGCTATCTCACGCGTGGCAACCCCGGCTTCGTCGAGCATGAGTGGACTTCGCTGGACAACGCCGTCGGCTGGATTCGCGCCAGCGGCGGCATGGCGGTGATCGCGCACCCCGGGCGCTATGCCTTCAACGCGCGCGAACTGCATCTGTTTCTGGATGCCTTCCGCGCGCTGGGCGGCGAAGGCATCGAAGTCATCACCGGCAGCCATCATCCTTCCGAGTACGGCAAGTTCGCCGACCTGGCGCGCGCGTTCGGCCTCAAGGCTTCGCGCGGGGCGGATTTCCACGCGCCGGGTGAAGGCATCGACATCGGCCGCCTGCCCGCGCTGCCGCATTACTGCCAGCCGGTCTGGCAGGGCTGGTCCGAACTTGCACCCTACCTATCTCCTTCCATGGCCTGAGCATTTATGGCGCAATTTTTCAATATCCATGCCGACAATCCGCAGCCCCGCCTGATCCAGCAGGTGGTCGAGATTCTCAAGCGCGGCGGTGTGATCGTCTATCCAACCGACTCGTGCTACGCGCTCGGTTGCCATATCGGCGACAAGGAAGCCGCGATGCGTCTGCTGTCGGTGCGCGGGCTCGACACCGGGCACGATCTCACGCTGATCTGCAGCGACCTGTCCGAGCTCGGCCGCTACGCTCAGGTGGACAACACCCAGTTCCGCTTTCTGAAGGCGCACACGCCGGGTGCCTACACGTTCATTCTGCGCGGCACGCGCGAAGTACCGAAGCGGCTGCTGCACAAGAAACACGACACCATCGGCCTGCGTGTGCCCGATCATTCTGTTGTACAGGCGATTCTGGCCGAACTGGGCGAGCCCATCCTGTCATCCACGCTGCTGCTGTACGGCGAGGACGTGCCGCTGACCGAGCCGTGGGAAATCCGCGAGCGCCTGGAACATCAGGTCGATCTGGTCATCGACGGCGGCGCCTGTGGTCTCACGCCAACCACCGTGGTCGATCTCACCACCGATACGCCCGTCGTGTTGCGCTTCGGCAAGGGTGACACATCAGACTTCGAGTCGGAAAGTTAGAGCAGCCCAGAGATGGAACTCAGTCTGATCCAGAAAATCGCCGTGTTCGCGCTGCCAGTGATCTTCGCCATCACCCTGCACGAAGCCGCGCATGGCTATGTCGCACGCTTTTTCGGCGACATGACCGCTGCCGCTGCGGGCCGCATCACCGCCAACCCTCTCAAGCACATCGACCCGGTTGGAACCATCCTGGTACCGCTGGTGATTCTGCTGACCAGCAAGCTGCTCGGCGGCGGCGCGATCCTGTTCGGCTGGGCCAAGCCGGTGCCGGTCAACTTCGCGAACCTGCGCCAGCCCAAGAAAGACATGTTGTGGGTGGCCCTGGCCGGCCCCGGCATGAACTTCGTCATGGCTGTTTTCTGGGCGTTGATGATCCAGCTGGGCCACGCGCTCGGCAGTGGCTTCGCCACCGCGCCGCTGATGCTGATGGGCGCCGCCGGCGTGTTCATCAACGTCATCCTGATGGCGCTGAATCTCATCCCGCTGCCGCCGCTGGATGGTGGCCGTATCGCCGTCAGCCTGCTGCCGTATCAGGCTGCCGCCAAGTACGCCCGGATCGAACCGTATGGCCTGTTCATTCTGCTCGGCCTCATGTTCACCGGCATCCTCGGCTTCATTCTGTGGCCGCTTATCAGCCTGTTCATTGGGCTGATCGCGTTGGTCACCGGCCTCGATGCCGCACAACTCATCGGCCTCATCCAGATCGTGCTCGCCTAACCACTCACCACTCACCGTTTACCATTCACCCATGTATTCCGACCGCGTTCTTTCCGGCATGCGCCCCACCGGGCGCCTGCATCTTGGCCACTACCACGGCGTGCTGAAAAACTGGCTGCGCCTGCAGAACGAATATCAGTGCCTGTTCTTCGTCGCCGACTGGCACGCGCTGACCACGCACTACGACACGCCGCAGATGATCGAAGAAAACGTGCGCGACATGACGGTCGACTGGCTCGCCGCCGGCGTTGATCCGGCGCAGGCCACGCTGTTCGTGCAGTCGCGCGTGATCGAGCATGCCGAACTGCACCTGCTGCTGTCGATGATGACGCCGCTTGGCTGGCTGGAACGCGTGCCCACTTACAAGGACCAGCAGGAAAAACTCAGCGAGAAAGATCTCTCGACCTACGGCTTCCTCGGCTACCCCCTGCTGCAAAGCGCCGACATCCTGATCTACCGTGCCAACCTCGTTCCGGTGGGCGAGGATCAGGTGCCGCATATCGAATTCACCCGCGAAATCTGTCGCCGCTTCAACCACCTGTACGGCCGCGAACCCGGTTTCGAGGACAAGGCGCGCGCCGCCGTCAAAAAGCTCGGCTCGAAGAAGGCCAAGCTGTATGAGGAATGCCGCACGGCCTATCAGGAAAAGGGCGACGACGAAGCGCTTGAATCGGCACAGGCGCTGCTGAACGATGCGCAGAATCTATCGATGAATGATCGCGAGCGCCTGTTCGGCTATCTCGAAGGCTCCGGCAAGATGATCCTCGCCGAGCCCGAAGCCTTGCTGACCGAAGCGTCGAAAATGCCCGGCCTCGACGGGCAGAAAATGTCCAAGTCCTACAACAACACCATCGCCCTGCGCGAAGACCCCGAAGTGGTCAGCAAGAAAATCCGCACCATGCCCACCGACCCCGCGCGCGTGCGCCGTACCGATCCAGGCAACCCCGCCAACTGCCCGGTATGGCAGTTCCACCAGGTGTATTCCGACGACAGCGTTCGGCAGTGGGTGACTGCCGGCTGCACCAGCGCCGGTATCGGCTGCCTTGAATGCAAGCAGCCGGTGATCGACGCCGTACTCGCCGAACTCGCGCCGATCCGCGAGCGCGCGGCGTATTACGAGGAAAATCCCGACCAGGTGCGCAATATCCTCGCTGACGGGTGTGAAAAGGCGCAGGAGCTGGCGCGGGATACCATGCGGGATGTGCGGGAGGCGATGGGGCTGACGTTCGGGTGAGGGGGCTGTCATTGCGAACGCAGTGAAGTAATCCGGTTGCACACTCCGGCAATGTGCCTACCTAATCAGCCGTTCGCCCTGAGCCTGTCGAAGGGTTGTCAAAACTGGTGAAGGTATTCGCTTGACTGCTGACCGTTGGCCGGGGGTAGCCAGGCCAACGGTCAGTGGTTTGGCGAAATCCCTCACTATTGTTGACAGCCCTTCGACAGGCTCAGGGCGAACGGGACTGAGGGGTCAGCTATCTGCCCCCGGCTTCACTCCCCGCAGTTTCTTGGTTTCACCCCGCCGCTGCTTACCCTCCAACCGCCGCTTCTTGGAAGCCAGCGTGGGCCGAGTAGGCCGCCGCGGTGTCTCCACTTCGCAGGCCTCGCGAATCAGTACAAGCAGCCGTTCCAGTGCATCGTCGCGGTTACGACGCTGGCTGCGGTAGCGTTCGGCTTCGATAATGAGTACGCCGTCCTGGGTGAGGCGGCGGCCAGCCAGGGCGATGAGGCGGGCGCGTACCGGTTCGGGCAGCGAAGGGGAGCGGGCGACGTCGAAGCGCAATTGCACGGCGGTCGACACCTTGTTGACGTTTTGTCCGCCGGGGCCGGAGGCGCGGACGAAGTCTTCCTGGATTTCGCGCTCGTCGAGTTCGATCTGCGCGTTGACCCTGATCATGCCAGCAGTTTGACGATCACCACTTCACCACGTGCACATTGTTGAGCGTGCGGCCGAGGAAGCGTTCGCCGATGGTCTGGAAGCGCAGCGGCACGTCGGTGACGTAGAAGTCGTAGCGCGGCTGGGCGGGGCCGGGGTTGGCCAGCTGTTTTTCCGCCAGGACCGCGGCAACCTGTTCGGCCATGGCCTCGGCGGAATCGACCAGCGCTACGTCGTCTCCAACGACCTGGCGCAACAGCGGTTTCAACAGCGGGTAATGGGTGCAGCCGAGCACCAGGGTGTCGATGTGTTCGGCTTGCAGCGGCTTCAGGTAATCCTCGGCGGTCAATCGTGTCACTTCGTGATCGAGCCAGCCTTCTTCCACCAACGGCACAAACAGCGCGCAGGCCTGCGAATGGATGCGCGAATCGGGGGCGTACTCATGGATGGCGCGCGCGTAGGCGTTGCTGTTGATGGTGGTGGGGGTGCCGATGACGCCGATGCGCTTGCCGCCGCGCGCCGATACGGCACCGGCGTCGATCACGTCGAGCACCGGCACCGGCGACAGGTCTTTGACCACCTGCGCGGCCACC
>JBGSZD010000271.1:0-7337 GCA_041750575.1 Thiobacillus sp.
GCGTTGCTTGGGACGTGGGCTGCGCCGTGGCGTTCAGCGCCGCGCCCAGCAGGCAGGCGAACGCGATGCGTCGGGCCAGGCGGCTGCGGGTTCGAATCAAGCGGTCCATCATTGTGTATTCCCTGTGTCGTCAGACTTCAAGTCTAGGCGGCTTCGTGCTCGCAGGCATGGGGGTTTTCGCCGCGGTTGCGCATGTGCTCGCCTAGCTGGACGAACTGGGCATACAGGGTGTCACGCAGGGGAATATCCTCGACCGTTTCTTCCAGCGCCATCTTCATGCACAGCAGCCATTGGTCGCGCTCCTCGGGGCCGATGGCGTAGGGCATATGGCGCCGCCGCAGCATCGGATGGCCATGCTTTTCTATGAAGCGCTGCGGGCCACCCAGCCAGCCGGAAAGAAAATCGAAGAACTTGTTGCCGGATTCGCTGAGGTCCGCCGGGTGAATCTTGCGTGCCGCGTAGGTCTCCGGCAATTCATCCATCAGTTCGTAGAAGCGGTCGACCAGCTTGCGGATGGCCGCATCGCCGCCGATGCGCTGATAAGGGGAAAGAGTAGGTAGGGACGTGGCTTGCATGGATCACCTCAAAAATAGCGGATATAAAAATACAGCCCGACGCCCATCAACAGCCAGGCGACTACAGGGCCAAGCAGCACGCGCAGCACGCGGTTGCGCGGAAGGAAACCGACGCCGTGCACGAAACCCGCCGACATGCCCCACATGATCAGCGTGAGCACGCCGTGACTGATCGGACTGCCGTCAGGCGTGGTGAGCGCACGTGGAAACAGCGTGACCAGCAGCATCAGCGTAACCGCCGTGACGAGCGATATGCCGCGCGCCCAACCGCAATCCAGGGCTGCCATCATGCGGGTTTTGCCTTGCGGTAGAGCCGCAGGTAGTGCCATTCGAAGTAGCGCTTGGCCCAGTGGAACAGACGGCAGGCTGGCAGGACGAGCGTCCGTTTCTCGTCGCGGTAGACCAGCATGCCGCTGTCGAGCGTATCGACGATGCAGATCAGCTCGGACTTGAAGCGCGCGGCAGCGGGTTTGCCGTCCAGCGCACGCAACAGGTTTTCGGCGGCGGCTTCCGCTTGCAGGTCGGCCATGTGCGCCTGCTTGGGTAGCCAGTCGGGGCCGGGGTAGCTGCCGGAATCGCCGGCGACGTAAACCTTGTCGGCGCCGGTCACCTGGCAGTGCGCATCGGCTTTGAAGAAGCCGCCTTCCGAGAGCGGCAGCCCGGCGTCGCTTGCCCAGGCTGGCCCCGTCATGCCGGGCATGAAGAGGATGAGGTCGGCTGGCACGTCGCCGCCTTCGGTCTTGATCTTGTCGGCATCAAAACCGATGAGCTTGTGGCCGAGGTGGGTCGCGATGTCGCGCTTGCCCATTTCGCGCAACAGGCCGGCCACCGCCTTGTCGCCGAGACGTTTGCCGGGTTCCCTGGAAGCGTTGAAGAACACCAGTTTGAAACGGTCGCGTCGGCCCTGCTTGCGCAGCAGCGTGTCGATGCCGAACAGCAGTTCGAACATCGGGCCGCCGCGCACCGCGCCCTGCTCTTTGGGATTGGTGCCGAAGCCGAAGGCAATCGTGCCGCCATCCATTTTTTCCAGACGTTCGCGGATGGATTCGGCAGCCACCGTGCCTTCGCAGATCGTCAGCGCATGCTCGATGCCGGGCAGGCCTTTCAGGAAGCGTCCGCCGCTGGCGATCACGAGCGCGTCGTTGGCGAACTCGCCGTTTTCCAGCACTACAGTGCGACCACCATCGCGCAAGCCGGTCACGCGGCCGACGTGGAATTCAACCCGCTGTTCAGCAAGAAAGCCCGTTACGTCGATATTCAGATCGGCGCCGCGGCGCAGACCGGCGGGCACCCAGATCAGGCTGGGGTAGTACATCAACTCGGCTTTGGGGGCGACCAGCGTGATGCGGACTGTCCTGTTGCGCCGACGCAGTTCGCGCACGGCGGTGAGCGCGGCGAATCCCGATCCGATAATGACGATGTGCGGCGTGTTCATGGCGAACTCCAGTTAAGACTGAATGGCTTCAACTACCGACTTTGGCCAGCGCGGAAGCGATGCCGGCGTCGAGCTTGGCGGCGGATTGCTTCAGCACATCGCCGACCTTGGGCTCCATCATGCCAGCCATGGCGGCGGCGTTCATGCGCGACACCACGACACGGCCGTCGTCCATGCCGTAGACCGACACGCTGCACGGCATGAGGCCGGCGACGTAGCGGGTGGCTTCGTTCTTCAGCAGGGGGATGGTGGCACCGCCGCTGGTGAGTTCCAGTATGACCAGTCCACCCGGGAGGTTGACGCTCTTCTTGGCCAATCGTGCGCCGAGATCGATTTCGGCGACGAGGTTCCAGCCGTCGGCAGCCAGTTGGGTCTTGAGCGCGGACACGGTGGCGGCGAAATCGGCGCGGCTGATGTCTTCCTTCACGATGGCGCGCGGATTCGCTGCGGCGGATTCGGCGATGGCCGAGGGGGCGCCAGCGGCAAGGCCAAGTGAGAGCAGCAGGGCGGGGAGAAGGCGGGACGGTTTCATGGAGACTCCTGGTGGTTGATGTGCGATGACACGTTTAAAAAAGCAAAAGCCGAACGCGCCTGCATCGGCAGGCTGCGTGGTATTGCAAAAATCAGCCTTGCCGTGCGTCGTTCGCGGCCTTGTTGCGCGCTTCGTCGAGCGCGCATTCCTTGGCATCGCACATCATCGCGCTCATCGAGGCGAGCAGCACGGCCATGGTGACTCCGAGTATCCAGGCGAAATACCACATGGCGATTCCTTTCAGTAATTCAGATGCAGGGTCACGGCGGTTCCGGCTTCCGGAATCGTCACGGCGGCGTCCTTGAACGCCGGCTTGCCGCTGACCTTGGGATTGTTGGACAGGCCCCAGCCTTCCTTGGGGATCATGCCGAGGAAGCGGTTCAGTTCGCCGTTACCGTCCTCGTCGTGATAGGCCATCACGGCGTACTGCCCCGGTTTCAGGCCGTCGAGCGCAAGCTTGGATTGTCCGGCAGGCAGAACGTGACGCTGGGCGGCGCGCGCCTCCTTGGGAAACCCCTCGGCGCGGTCGAACAGCAGCACGGTGAGCGGGCCGCCGCCAGGCTTGTTGCCGTCGACGGTGACGGTGAGCGTGGCGGCTTCGGTGCCCGGCAGGCACAGCATCAGTGGCAAAGCAAAATAGCAGGCATTCAGCATGATGCGCTCCTTAATAAACCGACTTGTCGTTGGCTGCGATGAACTCGGTGGTGACCTTGCCCCACATCATCTTGTAGCACCACGAGGTGTAGAAAATGATCAGCGGCATGAAGATCACCGTGGCGCCGAGCATCAGACCGAGCGTGAGATGCGAGGACACGGCGTCGTACACGGTGAGGCTGGAGCGCGGGTCGGTGGAGGAGGGCATGATGAACGGGAACAGCGAGACGCCGGCGGTGCCGATGATGCCGGCGCACGCCGCAGACGATGACCAGAATGCCAGCCCTGCCTGGTTGAATCGGGCGAATAGCATGCCAAGCGCAAGCGCGACGAACGCGGTGATGGGCACCCAGATCGCCCACGGGTATTTGTCGTAATTACCCATCCATGCACCGGCTGCGACTTCCACGGTTTTATCCAGCGGGTCGGGCAGGGCGTTGGGATCGATCACGCTGGTGATGGCATAGCCGTCAATGCCGGTCGCCACCCACCAGCCAGCCAGCGCGAAGGTCACGAAGGTGAGTGCGCCAAACATCAGGCTGGCAGTGCGCACGCGGCGATAGATGTCGCCCTCGGTGCGCATCATCAGATAGTTCGCGCCCTGGAAGGTGATCATGCCGAGGCTCACCACGCCTGCCAGCAGAGCGAATGGGTTGAGCAACGCCCAGAAACTGCCGGTGTAGGTCGACATCATCAGGTCGTTGAAGTGGAACGGCACGCCCAGTAGCAGATTGCCGAAAGCGACGCCGAAGATGATCGGCGGCACCGCCCCGCCGATGAACAGGCCCCAATCCCAGGTGCTGCGCCAGGTCGGGTTCTGGATCTTGGAGCGGTAGTCGAAGCCGACCGGGCGGAAGAACAGTGCCCACAGCGCAGCCATCATCGCCCAGTAGAAGCCCGAGAACGCGGTGGCGTAGACCAGCGGCCAGGCGGCGAAGATCGCGCCGCCGGCGGTGATGAACCACACCTGGTTGCCGTCCCAGTGCGGCGCGACCGTGTTGATGACGGCGCGGCGTTCGAGATCGTTCCTGCCGACGAAGGGCAGCAGCACGCCCATGCCCATGTCGTGGCCATCCATGATGGCGAAGCCAACCAGCAGCACGCCGACCAGCAGCCACCAGACGAGTTTCAGGGTTTCGTAATCCATGTCCGCTCCTTAGAATTTGTTCGCCGGGGCGCCTGCGGGCAGTGTCCCGCCAGACGCTTTTTCGCCGTGGCTGGCCTCACCAAAATACCTGCCGGTGCCGAGACTGGCCGGGCCCTGACGCGCATACTTCGTCATCAGGTACATCTCGACGATGAGCAATACGGTGTAGAAACCGACGAAGCCGGCGAGCGAGCCGTAGATGTTGCCTACGCTGATGTTGGAAACCGAAATGTGCGTGGGCAGGATGCCGTAAATGCTCCACGGCTGGCGGCCGTATTCGGCGACGACCCAGCCGAGTTCGGCGGCAACCCAGGGCATGGGGATGAACCACAGCGCCCAGCGCAGCAGCCATTTCTTCTCGATAAAGGTGCCCTTCACCGAATAGAACAGCGCCAGGCTAAACAAGGCGAGGAACAGGAAACCCAGGCCAACCATGATGCGGAAGCTCCAGAACAGCGGGGCCACTTTGGGAATGGTGCTATCGACTGCCTTCTGGATCATCTCCGGCGTGGCTTGCGAAACATCGACCGTGTATTTCTTCAGCAGCAGACCGAAGCCGAGATCGACCTTGTGCAGATCGAATTGCGAGCGCGCGTCCCAGTCGTCGCGGTTCTTGCGCAGTTTCTCCAGCGCGGTCACCGCCAGAATGCCGTTCTCGATGCGCGCGCGGTTCTTCTCCTTGATTTCCCGGATGCCAGGCAGGGTTTCGCTGAGCGAGCGCGTGCCGATCAGGCCCAGCATGTAGGGAATCCGCAGTTCGTAATCGTTGCGCTGGGCAGCCTCGTTCGGCAGCGCGAACAGCGTGAACGCCGCCGGCGCGGGTTCGGTTTCCCACATTGCCTCGATCGCCGCCATCTTGGCCTGCTGCGATTCGCTCACGGTGTAGCCCGACTCGTCGCCCAGCACGATTACCGACAGCGCCGAGGCGAAGCCGAAACCGGCGGCGATGCGGAACGAGCGGCGCGCGAAGTCGAGGTCGCGCCCCTTCAGCAGGTAGTAGCTGGAAATGCCGAGCACGAACAGCGAGGCGGTGACGTAGCCGGCCGACACGGTGTGCACGAACTTGGCCTGCGCTGTCGGGTTGAAGACGATCGCCCAGAAATTGGTCATCTCCATGCGCATGGTGACGAAGGAGAACTCGGCGCCGATCGGGTCCTGCATCCAGCCGTTGGCGATCAGGATCCACAGCGCGGAGAGGTTCGAGCCCACTGCCATCAGCACCGTGACCATGAAATGCTGCCATTTGTTGAGGCGGTCCCAGCCGAAGAAGAACAGGCCGATGAAGGTCGATTCGAGGAAGAAGGCCATCAGTCCCTCGATCGCCAGCGGCGCGCCGAAAATGTCGCCGACGTAGTGCGAGTAATACGCCCAGTTGGTGCCGAACTGGAATTCCATGGTGATGCCGGTGGTCACCCCGAGTGCGAAGTTGATGCCGAACAGCTTGCCCCAGAAGCGCACCATGTCCTTGTAGATCGGACGGTCGGTGATCACGTAGGTCAGTTCCATGATCACGAGGATGAACGCCAGGCCGAGCGTCAGCGGGACGAACAGGAAGTGGTACAGCGCGGTGACGGCGAATTGCAGTCGGGACAGATCAACGAGTTCTTCGGTCAGCATGGGTGCTCCTTGGGTCAGTGCGTGACGTGTTGTTGTGAATTGACTAGACGATCGGCGACGCTGTCGGCATTGGGATCGACCGAGCGGCCATCGAAAAACGCGTAGAAAATCGCCACGATCACCAATAGCTTGATGACGATGGCCAGCGCGATTTCTCTGGCGAGCGGATGGTGCAGGAAGTCAGGCATGGATTTCTTCATACAGTGCCCCTGTGATATCGCAAGGGTTGTGCCAGTTTGGTGTCGCAGAATGATTGAATTTAATGATTTAGAATCATAAAGATAGTCCGTTTATCCCTTACCTGGCCATGGGGATAAATGACGATTATGTCAATTTGGCCTAGAATTTGATGCCAAATATGTCATAAATGGCGGTGCGCGATGTCTCCCACCAACGAACTCATCAGCTTTCTCGAGAACCACCCGGACGCCCAGATTGTAATGGACGCCGATTACCGAATTTTGGCGGCCAACGCGGCATATCGCCGCATCTACGCAGGCGGCCGCGATGTGGTCGGCCAAACCTGTTTCGCGGTGTCGCATGGCTATAACCGGCCGTGCGACGAATGCGGCGAATCCTGCCCGCTGGCCGCCAGCCGTGGTAGCGGCGAGCCGCACCGGGTGCTGCACCTGCACCATACGCCGCGCGGCGAAGAACATGTGGACGTGGAACTGACACCCATCGTCGGCGCATCGGGCTCGGTCGAATACTTCGTCGAACGCATGATGACGGTGCGCGAGGCCAGCAGTCTGCCGGCTGAAAAAGGGCTGGTCGGCAAGTCGCCGGCGTTCAACCGGATGATCGAACTGATACGCCGGGTGGCACCGTCCAACACCGCCGCCTTGCTGCTGGGCGAATCCGGCACCGGCAAGGAGCTGGTCGCGCAGGCCATTCATCAGCAGAGCGGGCGCGAGCACGCCCCGTTTGTGGTGGTGGAGTGTTCCGGACTGACCGAGACGCTGTTCGAGAGCGAACTCTTCGGCTATGAAAAAGGCGCGTTCACCGGCGCCAACCAGCGCAAGATCGGCCTGGTCGAGTCGGCGTCCGGTGGCACGCTATTCCTGGATGAGGTGGGCGACATTCCCTTGAGTCTGCAGGTCAAACTGCTGCGCCTGCTGGAAACCGGAACGTTTCGCCGGGTGGGCGGGGTGGAAACCCTGCGCGCCGATTTCCGTCTGATCGCCGCCACCCACCGCGATCTCAAGGCCATGGTCGAGCGCGGCAGTTTCCGCCGCGATCTGTATTACCGGCTGAGCGTGTTTCCGATTCTCTTGCCCGCCTTGCGCGAGCGGCGCGAGGACATTGCCCTGCTGGCCGACACCCTGCTGACCCGCCTGGCGCCGGGGCGGGCGTACACGCTGAGTGCCGACGCGCGGG
>JBGSZD010000272.1:0-5603 GCA_041750575.1 Thiobacillus sp.
CGCCGTCGCCGCGCACCGCCAGCAGGCCGTCGGGCGAATTTTCGATCGCCAGTGCGTTGATGCGATTCAACAGCGCCAGTTCGCCGGCCTGTCGCTGCGCCAGCCTTTCCGAGCGCAAGGCGCGCTGGGTCAGTGCATGCGCCAGCCAGCCGATGGCGAAATACCCCGCGCACAGCAGGCCCACCTGGAAAAAGCTGTCCAATCCTCCCCGGCCGCTGCCGATCAGGCTGAAACCGTGCTGCAGCAGCAGGGCAATCGAGGCGATGGCCGCATACAGCAGCGTCAGCCGGCCGCTGCCGACCAGCCCGCCCGAAGCAATCGAAATCACCAGCAACAGGCCGATGCCGCCAGCCAGCCGCTGGCTGGTGCCGATCAGCAGCACGACGAAAATGATGTCGGCGACGATGTGCGCGGAAAGCTGGATTTGAAACCCCGGCCAGCGTGCACGGATGCCCAGCACAAACAGCGCCGCAATCACCAGATACGCGTAGGCATAAACCCGAAAGCGCTCGCCCGAGCCATCGCTGAACAGTTCGGATTCGCCGAAGATCAGGCCGGTGAACGCCAGCGCCAGTGCCAGCGTCAGCCGATACAGATTGAAGTAATCGAGACTGCGCCAGTGCGACGCGAAATAGCCCAGGCTGGCGGACCGGGGCAGGGCAGCCGCCGAAGCGTTCATTTTTTACCGAGTTGCTTGTGCTCGGGGGTGCAATAAAACTCGCCGCCGGAATAAATGGCCTCGCTGCGCGGCAGATTCACCTCGCAGTGCGCGCATTTCACCATGTCCTCGACGCTTTGTTCGCGCGTCGCCGCCGGCGGTTTGTTGAGCGAGCGTTGATAGGCGCGGATCAGCGCCAGCACGACGAATACAATCGCAATAAGCAGCAGAATCTTGATCACACAGGCCCCCACAAAATGGCGTCCAGCATAGCATGGCGGCGCCCTGACTGAATTGCCGCAATCTGGCGCAGGGATGGCAAAGTCTCTTTATCGGGTAATCCTTCCGGGAGGTACCGTGACTTGTCGGAATTCTTTACACATGGGGTCGAGCACCATGCCGCCGAAAAGTCACAAAAACGAAACAATTTAATAAACAACTGGTTGCGGGCGATTTTTATGACAGGTGTGTATCTTGCTTGCTTTAAAAGCCAAATGTTCAATTCAAATACCAACCATGTTGTTAATTCGTAAAGTGTTTTTGGCGATCAGCCTGCTGGCGGCCGCCACGACTTCGCTCGCTGCGCCCATCCTGCTGGATGACGATCACTTTACCGTTACTTACGACGATGCCTCGGTAGGTCTCTACGGATCCGGCGCCCTGTCGGGTCCCGGCGACACGGTTTTCTTCGTTCCCTCGGCATTCACCGCCTTTTCGGGCGTGGCAGGGGGCGCTACCACAACGCGGTCCATCCTCCAGTTGAGCTTCGTCGCCGATCCGGGGTATGTCTTTACCGGACTGTCCTTCATCGAGCGCGGCGACTATCTGCTGTTTGGCGGCGGGAACGTCAATGTGGGCGCCAGCATCACAGCCGAGAATACTGACACCGCTGCAATCGTCGCCCTCAACCTGTCGCCGGCGTCGCCGCTTGTGTTGCTGGGCGTGCCCACCCACAACTGGGATCTGGCAGGCAGCCTTTCGTTGCTGGGACTGGATGCGCCGCAGTCGCTCCAGATCACGCTGGACAACACCCTGTTTGCCAGCACGCCCACCGCCGGCGCGGGCTTTATCGAAAAGAAATTTGTCGGCTTTCGGCTGCTGACCGAGCCAGGCTTGCCGCCAGGCGCGGTTCCCGAACCGGCAAGCTGGGCTTTGCTGCTGATCGGCATGTTGGCTGCCTTGTTGGCGGGAGGCCGTCGGCGGGTAGGGTTTGCGAAAGCACGATGAAGGTGTAGTGTTCGCATTCATAAAGAAATCAGTGACGCGCAAACCAATAACAAAAGCGTATACATACAGCGTATACATACAACGATTGGAAGAGGCTGGAGGAGGAACGATGAACATGTTCAAAAATGTCGGTGTTGCTGTATTGGGTCTGTCTGCCGCATTGCTGAGCGGCAGTGCGCTCGCGGTGCCTACGACGCTGGTGGGAACCAACGTCAGTTTCACTTTTGACAGCGCGTTGCTGGGCTTGTATGGCACGCCGATCGTGTCCGGCGACAGCCTGGTTTTCACGCCCACCGCGTTCTCCGCCGCATCCAGCAATGGCGCGGGATTCGTGATGACCAACGCGACGCTCAACGTCGCGATCACCGCCAATGCGGGGTATGAGTTTTCCACCATCAACCTGACAGAGCGTGGCGACTATTACCTGATTGGCAGCGACGCCCAGGTTGCTGTGGGTGGCCAGATTCGTGTTTTCGATCAGGACGATCCGATCCACAATGAAGTCACCGGCAGCATTGTTGCCACCGCGCCGTTCAATGTGTTCACCACGTTCTCTACTTTCAGTTCTACCAACTGGACAGCCAATGCGAGCGCCAGCGTGCCGGCTTCAGGCTGGGGCGGCGACGACGGCATCGTGGACGGGATCAACCTCACCATAGAAAACCTGTTGATCGCCAGCACCTCGGCTGCGGGCAGCGCCGCCTTCATCGAGAAGAAATTCGCGGGCACCACCATCATTATTTCCGCCGTTCCCGAAGCCGATACCTACGCCATGCTGCTGGCGGGCCTGGGTCTGGTCGGATTCATGGCGCGTCGCCGCGCCGCGCGCATGCCGGCCTGATCGCCGCCTGTCGCTGGTTGAAACGGCTTCCTTCGGGAAGCCGTTTCATTTCCGGCTTTCCGTTCACGAGTGTTTTACATCCCGTGCAGGTTTAAACAGCCTGTCGCTTTTATCCGTTACTTTTGTTGGATAATGGCCGTTGCCCATGATCGGAAACGGTTTGGGGTAAATCAATCAATAAGCGCCTGCCCACAGGCCGTCTTGGAATCCGCATCGAAGCGATGCCTTTGGAGTAATGACAAACCACAATCAGTGGCTCTTTCGCCAGCAGCTTTCCGTCGTATCCCTGACCAAAATCCTGCTCGACCCCTTCGTGGCCGTGCTGGTGCTGATCGGCTGCGCGCTGTATTTCGGCGAACCCTTCAAGGGGCCGTATCCCATCCTGGCGCTCATCGTCTTTACCCTGACGTTTCCCGGCAAATGGCCCGAAGTCACCCTGCGTGCGTTCTGGAACGAAGTCGTCATGCCCTGGTTCTTCCTCTCGGGCCTGATCCTGCTGTTCGGCTTTTCCGCCGGTTACCTCGACTGGTTCCCGCCCAATCTGGTGATGGCGTGGATGCTCATCACGCCCGTGGCCATGTACGTGGCCCACCGCATCGTGCGCAAACTGCTGCCGCGCCTGTTGCTGCTGGAAGGCGGGCGCCGGCGCGCCATCATCGTCGGCGCCGGGCATCTCGGCACCGAACTGCGCGGGCGCTTTACCAGCGACCGCTCGCTGGGCGTCGACGTCATCGGCTTCTTCGACGACCGCGCCATCGCTCGCACCGAACTCACCGACCCCAAAAAACTGCTCGGCAAGCTGACCGAGATCCCCGACTACGTCAACCGCAACGGCGTCGACCTCGTCTACATCACCCTGCCCATGGCCTCGCAGCCGCGCACCCTCAGCCTGCTCGACGCCCTGCGCGACACTACCGCCTCGGTCTACTTCGTGCCGGACATCTTCGTCTCCGACCTCATCCAGGCGCGCGTCGACCACATCCACGGCATGCCCATCGTCGCCCTCACCGAATCGCCCACCCTCGGCGTGTCCGGCATCGGCAAGCGCATCAGCGACCTCGTCATCGCCAGCCTCATCCTGTTGATGATCTGGCCGGTGCTGCTGGTGCTGGCCATCGCCGTCAAGCTCTCCTCGCCCGGCCCCGTCATCTTCAAACAGCGCCGCTACGGCCTCGACGGCCAGGAAATCCTCATCTACAAATTCCGCTCCATGAGCGTGTGCGAAGACGGCGGCACCATCAACCAGGCCAGTCGCAGCGACGTCCGCATCACCCCCTTCGGCGCCTTCATCCGCAAAACCTCACTCGACGAGCTGCCCCAGTTCATCAACGTCCTGCAGGGCCGCATGAGCGTCGTCGGCCCGCGCCCCCACGCCGTTGCCCACAACGAGCAATACCGCAAGCTCATCAAAGGCTACATGCTGCGCCACAAGGTCAAACCCGGTATCACCGGCTGGGCCCAGGTCAACGGCCTGCGCGGCGAAACCGAAACCCTCGACAAAATGCGCGCCCGCGTCCAGTACGACATCGACTACATGCGCAACTGGTCGCTGGTGTTCGACCTCATGATCATCGGCAAAACGCTGGCCGTGGTGTGGCGCGACCAGAACGCGTATTGAGCCGCAAAATCAAAACTGAAGCCGCTAGTCCACGTGTGGCAGCTGCCAAGATTGCGCGACTTGCATCGCGTTCAGCTAGGGGTGCCAGGATTGTGAAACATACAGTCGGGGAACATGCCATGGATGCCAATTTGCTGGAAAGAATTACCATCGAAGCCGGAAAATGCGGCGGACGTCCCTGCGTTCGGAGCATGCGCATCCGGGTGAGCGATATTCTGGAGATGCTGGGCGAAGGCGTCAGCATGGAAGAAGTGCTGGCGGACTTCCCCGACCTGGAGCGCGAGGATATTCTGGCGTGCCTGCAATTCGCCGCCCGACGAACGGACATCGTGCGTCTTGCAGCATGAAATTCTGGGTTGATGCGCAACTGCCGCCACAGCTGGCTAGCTGGCTGACCTCCGAATTTGGCGTCGAAGCCATCTCATTGAGGAACCTGGGCCTGAGGAAAGGCTGACAAGCTTGGCTTGCTGTGTGGTTCGACAGGCTCACCACGAACGAAATTAACTACTTGCCGCTTGTCCTGAGTTTGTCGAAGGACGTTTCCCTTATGCTTTGGCGCTTATCGATAGATATCCCGCCGGTTTCCAACCTCGATGACCAGGATGCAAAGCGTGCCATCCTGAATATCGCAGATAATCCGATAGTCGCCGACACGGTAGCGCCAGTAAGCACCGAGTTGCGGGCCCGTCAGCGCCTTTCCAGTGCTGCGCGGGTCTTCCAGTGTCGCGAGACGCTGTCGCAGAAAGCCCGTTATGCGTTTGGCTTCGCCCTTGTCCAGCTTGCCGAGCTGCTTCACGGCTGTCGCCGTCAGCTCAATCCGCCAAGCCAAGATCGCGCTCCGCTTCCTCCAGCGTATAAACGCGCTCCTCACCTTTGCGGACACGCTCTATCGTCGCGGCCGCCAGGTAGTAGTCCTCCAGGTCATCCAGGCCATTCGCGACCAGTTCGCGCAGATAATATGCTTTGGTGCGGCCTGTCTTTGCGGCCAGCATATCCAGCCGCTGCTCGATTGCAGGATCGAGCCGGATTGAGGTTGCCATGAAAAGCCTCCTTGAATACATATATTCAACGTATTCAGTATATCTCGGCGCCCCACCACCCGCAAGGCGATTCGGTCCAGTGTCGCTCCTCGAATTCATCAACGTCCTGCAGGGCCGCATGAGCGTCGTCGGCCCGCGTCCCCATGCCGTCGCCCACAACGAGCAATACCGCAAGCTCATCAAAGGCTACATGCTGCGCCACAAGGTCAAGCCCGGCAT
>JBGSZD010000273.1:0-9530 GCA_041750575.1 Thiobacillus sp.
GCGCTGACCGTTGATCGCGACATGCGCGCCTTGTGCGCCGTCGAGCAGCAGCCGCTTGCGCTCGAGGTGATCGGCCTTCAGCGCCGCCAGCCTCTGCTGCAGGCGGGTCAGCGCAGGGTGCGTCACAACGCGGTCAGACCCAGCGAATCGAACAGGCGCTGGTCGCGCTCCCATTCCGGGTTGCCCGTAGTGAGCAGCTTTTCACCGTAGAAAATCGAATTGGCGCCGGCGAGGAAACACAGTGCCTGCACCGCGTCGCTCATCTGCTGGCGGCCAGCTGACAGGCGCACGAAACTTTTCGGCATGCAGATCCGCGCGACCGCGATGGTGCGCACGAACTCCAGCGGATCGAGCGCCTCGGTGCCGGCGAGCGGCGTGCCTTCGACCTGTACCAGCAGGTTGATCGGCACCGACTCCGGCTGCGGGTCGAGCGACGCCAGCTGTGCGATCAGGCCGGCACGCTGGGTACGCGATTCGCCCATGCCGACGATGCCGCCGCAACACACGTGCAGGTCGGCCTTGCGCACGCGTTCCAGCGTATCGAGCCGATCCTGGTACTGGCGGGTGGTGATGATGTCACCGTAGAACTCGGGCGCTGTGTCGAGGTTGTGGTTGTAATAGTCGAGGCCGGCTTCCTTCAGTTGCTCGGCCTGGCCATCCTTCAGCATGCCGAGCGTGGCGCAGGTTTCCAGCCCCAGCGCCTTCACTTCGCGCACCATCTCGATCACCGGCTCAAGCTGATGCTGCTTGGGTCCGCGCCACGCCGCCCCCATGCAGAAGCGCGACGCACCAGCGGCTTTGGCGGCTCTGGCGGCACTCAAAACATCGTCCAGGTTCAACAGCCCCTGATTTTCGACGCCGGCGTCGTAATGCACCGACTGCTGGCAGTAGCCGCAATCCTCGGAACAGCCACCGGTCTTGATCGACAGCAGTGTCGACAGCTGTACCTTGTTGGGATCGAAATGTTCACGGTGCACGGTTTGCGCCTGGAACATCAGGTCGGCAAACGGCAGGGCGAATAAAGCGTCGATATCGGCCACCGAACGGCGCGCCACGGGTTGAGTCATGTCATTCATTGATCGCTACCTCGATGGTGATGTCCTGCCACGGCTCGCGCGCGGCCTTGAAAATATCGTAGATCGCCCACGGCACGATGATCGCCACCGCCAGCCCCAGCACCAGCATCAGCCCCTGCCAACCGCCAAGCAGGCCATAAATCGCCGGACCGATGACCACCAGGCTGCCCATCACGCCGTAATACCGGTAGCCTGCCCACTTGTTATAATGCGCTGCGCGCGAATTGGGATGATGGGCAATGCTGGCGTAGACGAAAATCGATCCGCCGAGCCAGATCATCACTGGCGGCAGACTCAGCACGAACGGAAGGAAGCCGATCTTGTGGCTGGCGAGCAGCTTGCCCAGCAGCAGCGCGGTGAGCGAAATCATCAGCACCACGACGGTAATGATGTTGAATAGTTGCGCGGCGAAGCGGGAGGACGAAGCGGAAATGACGCGTTTGACTTTCATGGCCCGAATTCTCGGCGGGCGGCGCCCAGCCTGTCAAATTTAGTCGCGCCGCAAATTGAACATCCGATCATTTATTAGGCGGGCCACGCCATTGTCCTGCCTTCTGTGCGGTGCCGCTTCAGCTGCGCATCCGCTATGTCCTGGCTGTCTGGCCGACCTGCCCTGGCACCGCAAACCACAGTGCCCAAGTTGCGCCACGCCCACGCCAGCCGGCGAAGTCTGCGGCACCTGCCTCAAGCATCCCCCCGCATTCGAACGCACGCATGCTGCCCTGGCCTACCGGTTTCCGATCGACCGACTGATCCCGCGCCTGAAATACCACGGCCAGCTCGCCATCGCACCGACGCTCGGCGCCTGTCTCGCGCAAGCGGTCGAACACGCGTCACGACCCAATGCGCTGGTACCCATGCCCTTGCACCCCATGCGCATCCGCGAACGCGGCTTCAATCACGCCAGCGAAATCGCCCGCATGCTGGCCCGCCAGCTCGATTTGCCGCTCGATCTCGACAGCTGCCGCCGCATCCGCGACACCCCGCCGCAAATGGGCCTGAAACACGACGCGCGGCGGCGCAACGTACGCGGCGCGTTCGCGTGTTCGGACAAGGTGAGAGGGCAGCAGATTGCACTGATCGACGACGTGATGACGACCGGCACCAGCCTAGACGAGTTGGCTGCGACACTGAAGCGCGCGGGTGCGCGCGAAGTGAGCTGCTGGGTGGTGGCGCGGGCCCTGCCGCCGGGGGATTCAGCCTAGACTGCGGTCCATCCCGCCGCCTGCATCAGCCGTAAATTTCTTCCACGGCAAAAATCCGCCGGTGCTCGCGCATGGCGTAGCGGTCGGTCATGCCCGCGATGTAATCGGCCACTGCCCGCGCGCCCTCCAGCGATTCGCGCGCCTGGTGTTCGGGCGGCAACAGACGGGCATCGCCGATAAATGCGGTGTAGAGGTCGGTGATGATGCGGCCGGCCTTGGCGCTCATGCGCGACACCTTGTAATGGCGATACAAATAATGCAGCAGGAATCGCTTGAGTTCGCGGTGTTCGTCGAGCACGACGGGGCTGAAGGCCGCCAGCGGCGGCGCGGCGCGCACGTCGTTGAGCGTCTGCACGCCGATGTTCTCGATGTTCCGCCGTGTAGTGTTCACCAGATCGATGACCAGGGTGTTGATGATGCGCCGCACGGTTTCGGTTACCACGCGGCGGCCCTGCAGCGCTGGATATTTGGCGCGCACTTCGGCGAGGTGGCGGGCGAAGATCTGCACTTCGCTCAGCTGCTCCAGCGTGATCAGTCCGGAACGCAGGCCGTCGTCGACGTCGTGGTTGTTGTAGGCAATCTCATCGGCCAGGTTGGCGATCTGCGCTTCGAGCGAAGGCTGCTGTTTGTTCAGGAAGCGCTCGCCGACCGCGCCGAGCTTCTCGGCATTCGTCTGCGAGCAATGCTTGAGGATACCCTCGCGCGCCTCGAAGGTGAGATTCAGCCCATCGAATTCGGCATACCGTTCCTCCAGCAAATCGACCACGCGCAGCGATTGCAGGTTGTGTTCGAAGCCGCCGTGTTCGCGCATGCAGGCGTTGAGTGCATCCTGCCCGGCGTGGCCGAAGGGCGTGTGGCCGAGGTCGTGCGCCAGCGCCACGGCTTCCACCAGGTCTTCGTTCAAGTTCAGCAAGCGGGCGATGGTGCGACCGATCTGCGCGACTTCCAGGCTGTGCGTCAGGCGGGTACGAAACAGGTCGCCCTCGTGGTTCACGAACACCTGTGTCTTGTATTCCAGCCGACGGAACGCGGTGGAATGAATGATGCGGTCGCGGTCGCGCTGGAATTCGGAACGCGGCGCAGCGAGCGCTTCAGCATGCAGGCGTCCGCGCGTCTGACTGGAATGCGCGGCGTAGGGGGCGAGTGTGTCCATCAGGCCTCCTTCAGCTTGGCGCGGTCAATACGCCGGCCAGCACATCGGTCGGCACATCGCCGGTGATCACCGCTTCGCCAAGTTTTTTCAGCAGCACGAAGCGCATCTTGCCGCCTTCGACCTTCTTGTCATGCCCCATGTATTCGAGATACGTGTCGACACCGAGGTCGGGCGCCACGTCGGGCAGTCCGGCGGCGCGGATCAGCGCACGGATGCGCGCGACGTCGGCTTCGGAGAGCCAGCCCAACCGCTGCGAGGTCTGCGCCGCCATCACCATGCCCGCGCCCACGCCCTCGCCGTGCAGCCAGTTGCCATAGCCCATGCCGGTTTCAATCGCGTGACCAAAGGTGTGTCCAAGGTTGAGAATCGCGCGAATACCGCTTTCGCGCTCGTCCTGCCCCACCACCTGCGCCTTGATTTCGCACGAGCGATGAATCGCGTGCATGATCGCCGCCGGGTCGAGCGCGCGCAGCTTGTCCATGTTGGCTTCCAGCCAAGCCAGGAATTCAGCATCCCAAATCAGGCCGTACTTGATCACCTCGGCGAGCCCCGCCGACAGCTCGCGGGCGGGGAGCGTCTTCAAGGTGTCGGTATCGGCCAGCACCACCTGCGGCTGGTAGAACGCGCCGATCATGTTCTTGCCGAGCGGGTGGTTGATGCCGGTCTTGCCGCCCACCGAGGAATCGACCTGCGACAGCAATGTGGTGGGAATCTGGATGAAGGGTACGCCGCGCTGGTAGCTCGCCGCCGCAAATCCGGTCATGTCGCCGATCACACCGCCGCCCAGGGCAATCAGCGTGGTCTTGCGCTCGGCACGGTCGGTCAGGAGCGCGTCGAAAACGAGATTCAACGTTTCCCAGTTCTTGTAGGCCTCGCCGTCCGGCAGCACCACCTGTGCCACCGTCACGCCGCCGGCTTCCAGCGAAGTCCGCAACTGCGCCAGATAGAGCGGCGCCACGGTCGTGTTGGTCACGACCATCACGCGTTTTTGCTTGAGGTGCGGCAGAATCAGTTCGGATTGGCCCAGCAGGCCGGCGCCGATGTGGATAGGATAGGAGCGGTCGCCGAGGTCGACAGTCAGGGTTTGCATGGCAAGGCTGTGGAATGCGTGTGAAGCCCCATTGTAACCAACGTGGCGGCCAACAACGGCGGGGCGGGACGACTCGCCTGCTGGCCCGCGCTTTGCATCCCGGCCGGCTCAACCCATAATTTGCCAACGCCGTCGCGAAACGGCTCCTCCCGAAACCCTGGATGCGCGCAAGCGGAGACCGCATGGACAACTTCAAGCCCACCCTGATTTCCGTGATCATGCCCTGCTACAACGCCGCGCCTTACGTGGAAGATGCGGTCGAAAGCGCGCTCAGGCAAAGCTACGCCGATGTCGAGCTCATCGTGGTGGACGACGGCTCGACGGACGGCTCGTCCGACATTCTGCAGCGGCTGGGCGCAGACCACCCCGACCGCATGACCCTGATCTACCAGAACCGCGACGGCCCCTTTGCCGCGCGTAACCGGGCACTTGCCCAGGCAAAAGGCAACTTCATTGCGTTTCTCGACGCCGACGACATCTGGGACAAGGACGCGCTCCATCAGATGCACGACGCGCTCGAAGCCGAGCAGGCCGATATCGCCTATTGCGGCTGGCAAAACATCGGCGTCGCGGCTACCGACACCCAGCCGAATATCCCGCCTGACTTCGATGCGGCCACGGCGGCCGGCCATTTTCTCGATCACTGCCCCTGGCCAATCAACAGCGTGCTGATCCGTCGTCAACTCGTCGACGAACTGCGCGGATTTTCCGAGCGTGCGCCCACGGCCATGGACTACGACCTGTGGCTGCGGATGCTCGCGCGCCAGCCGAAGCTCGTGTGTGTACCCGAAGTGCTGGCGTTCTACCGCCGCTACCCGCGCGGCAGCGCCCACATCCCGCGCTGGCGGCAGGTGTTCGATGCCGTAGCCGTACGGCGCGATTTCGCCCGCAATCACCCTGAACTCGTCGCTCGCTTCACCCCCGCCCACTTGAGCGAGTTGATCTACGATCCTTTGTTGCGCGAAGCCTATCGCTGCCATTGGCGCAACGACACCGAGTCCGCCCGCCGCCTGTTCCGCCGTGCCTTGCGCAAGGCCAACTGGAAAGCCAGCGACCTCAAGCACCTCATCGCCAGCCTGCTGCCTGCGCCGCTCTATCGCAATCTGGTCGACCTCGTCACCCGTCGGCGCAGTGCCCACCTGTAGAACTGCGCTGCCAGCGACCATGGATCAGAAAGCGCTTTGATCGCGACGACAATATCCAAATCCTCCCTGCAGCACGCTCGGGACACGAGCCCCCCACACTGGCATAAGGATTGCTGATTACAGCCGGCGATTACAATGCCAGGCCAAGCGATCCGCTTACGCCTTTTCGGCTTTACTGACAGACACGAACCCATTCATTGTGAGAGTTGACAAGTTGCATGCCGGACCGCTTTCCGCCCAGTGCCCGTTGCGCACCGGATGCAATATCGTCACTTTTGTCAATCTGCCCGCACACTTGGCTGTAACCATCTTGGCGTCCACATCCCAGCAGAACCGCCCTGGTTCGGTCTGCAGCGCCAACGTGCCCGATGCCTGGAGAGGGAAGCGTGGTTAAAGCACCTCCCAGCCTGGGTAACAAAATCCGCAACGGAACCCAGTGGACCTTTGCCGGCTCACTGATCAACGAAGTCGTGCATTTCGCGGTCAGTGTTCTACTCGCACGCCTGCTCCTGCCAGAGGACTTCGGTCTGGTGGCCACAGTGGGGGTACTCACTGGACTCGCGGGCTACTTCGCAGGCGCCGGCACCAGTCAGGCTCTTGTGCGCGCCAAACAAGTCGAGCAAAGTCATATCAATGTCGTATTCACGATGCAGTTGCTCATTGGCAGTCTCATATATCTTGTCTTCGTAGGGATTGCCCCATTTTTTGCCAGCTATTTCAACCACTCCATCTATCAAACGCTCTTGCTGGTCTCAGGGCTGAGTTTCTTCATACGCCCTTTTGCGAATCTGCCGAGCGCCTTGCTCCAGCGCGAAATGCGCTTCCGTTCCATGGTCACCATCAATGTGATCACGCTGCTTGCAGGCAGCAGCGTGTCGCTCGTCATGGCCGTCACCGGATATGGCGTATGGAGCCTGATTATCGGTGGCATGCTCGGCTCCTTGTTGCGCGCGATCATGCTCAACATTCATGTCAAGCAGAAATATTCCCTGGCATGGAACAAGGCCATCATCAAGGAATTGGGGGGGTATGGCGTCAAGGTGGCGGCCAACAGTCTAATCGAGCACTTCCGCGGCCAATCCCTGATACTCATCCTGAGCAAACTCAGTGGCCCCGCCGATGTCGGTCTGTACAACCGCGCAGCCTCCTTGTCCATCATGCCCATGCGCATTGTGGGCACCTCGCCTTATCAGGCTGTATTCCGTGCGCTCGCAGCCGAGCAGGACAACCTTGATAAATCCCGATACATCTACTACCGCACCATCACCCTGATAAGTGTCTATACGCTTCCTCTCTATGTATTCGCCTGGTGGCTGGCCGAACCCGGCGTACGTTTCATCTATGGCGACAAATGGCTTGCTTCGGCAGAACCCCTGGCCATTCTGGCCTTGACCGGCGTGTTCAGATGCATAGGCAACCCGTCCGGTGCAGTGATCGAAGCACGCAACCGTGTAGCCACTGAAATCAAGCTGAATATCATTGCCTGGCTGATACTTATTGCGGGTTTGTTTTACGGACTGCAATGGGGGCTCGTCGGCGCAGCCTGGGCAACCGTTGTCATGACGGTGTTTTTCAGTACCAGCCTTGCGGTAGTGGCGGGGCGCGAATTAAATGGAACGCTACTGGCTCTAGCCAAGGCCATCAGGCCAGCGCTGCTGCTGAACACCCTGCTACTGGGCATTATCTGGCTCACCGACGTCCTTTTTCTATCGCCTTACGCCCAGAGTCTTCCTGGCCTGTATGTCCTGCTCATGTCCGGCATTGGAGGGTTCGCCTACCTTGTTGGTTTTCTTTTTCTGCCGATCGAAAGCCTGAGAACCGAATCCTCCAAATGGCGCAATAAGTTGCGGCTAGGCGCGCGATAGGGCGACAAGCCATGTCATGGATTTTATTCAGTGCCTACGACCCGCTCCGTGAACAACAGGCAGAGCGCTGACACCAGCATGATCACTCCCCCTGTGCCCCGCCACAAAGAATGAGACGATAGAAATGGAAGTCGGCTTGGCTTGTGTCTTCTCATCTGACCCTCAGGCCAGGGCTCATGCTGAGGACATGGCCCGACAACTTGTGGCCCTGGAAAACACGACGCGTGATGGCTTCGACTCGGCACCGGTTGTACTGCGAACGCGAACTGTGCCGTGGATAAAACGGCCCCTCGCATTCGACCCGGCAACCGGGGCCTGTCTGCTCCTACTGGGACGCGCTTGGCTCGGCACGTGTGACATGCCGGCAGAAACTCTCCTGCAAAGCTTTCTACGCGACGGGCCCATCGCACTGACTCATCTGGGCGGCTCATTTGGCGTGCTCGCATGGGTGCCGCAGACTCAGACGTTGGTGGTTGTTACAGATCGACTGGCAACAAAAAAAATCTATGTGTGGAACTCAGGTGGGACAACACTTCTGTCCACAGAACTGCATGCACTACTAGGCCACCCCCTGGCCCCTCGTGAAATAGACGGGATGGCCGTAGAGCAGTTTCTCATCACAAGTCATTTGGTAGATACCCGCTCGCTGATCCGCGATGTACGCGTGCTTCCTCCGGGAACCATCACCCTCATCAATCGCACCGGAATATCGACTGAGCGCTACTGGACACCTGCAATTGAACCTGCCCAGGATGATGGTCTCGACAAATGGGCTGATCGTCTTGCCGATGCCCTTTCGCCCGCGATTCAGGCGCGTAGTAGAGATGCGGACATCCTGCTCCCCCTGTCCGGCGGGTTGGATTCGCGCTCGGTGGCAGCATTTATTCCCCCCCATCTGACAGCGACTGCCAGCGCATATTCCTTCGGCCATAGCCATTGCTATGACGTGCGATATGGTCGACGCATCGCTCGTGCGCTGGGCGTAAACTTCTGTCGACTGCCCATGCCGGACGATTTCTTCCGACATTATCTGGAACCCGTTCAGATGCTGTGCGATGGCGAAGTCTCCATCGAGGCATTGCCTATATACCGCCTCATCGATATAGGGCTACCCGGCCAAACCATGCTGATGGGGTATCTGGGCGATGCCCTCTCTGGTGGACATTTGCTAGGCCTCTCCCCTTCACAGGCTGAGGCAGATACGCTGGACATGGTATGGCGCAGGAAGTACCAGGGCAAGGGGTTTTCCGAACAGCTATTGGAGCATGTAGTACTGCCGGAACGCTATCGGACGATCAAGGGGAACACGCGTGCACTCATGCATGCCGCTTTGGATGAAGCCAGAGCCGAAACCCTGGACGAGAAGGCCCTGGTGGTAGAACTCCATCACCGGCAATCTCGCTACATCTCCTATTTCGGGCGCCTGCTCAGTTCCCGTTACCGTGTCGAGAATCCGTTTCTGGATACGGATGTGCTGAATGTTTTTCTTTCCCTGCCGCTTGTCCACCGCCAGGGGCAGCGAGCCTACCGACGCATGCTGGTTCGTCATGCCCCGCGACTAGCTGCTGTGCCCGAGAACAAAACTCATCGCCCAGTTACCTTTGCAGATGTACACGGCCCGCATTCGGCATCAGGCAAAACATCCTTACACTTGCCCGCAAGTGTACAATGGCGGCTGAACAAGGCGCAACATCTACTCGGCAATATGCTTGTCACGGCGTCTGGGGGGTGGGTCGGCCCGCATGATCGAAACTATTACGTCCATCATGATGAAAGCATTCGACACGTGGCCCCTGAGTGGTTCCGATCCAGATTGCTCGACAGCCCATTCGCGGCGGACTGGTTCAATATGCCTGCTCAGTAGTGTCCGGTTAAATTGAGCCGCACAGGCTGTGAAGCCACTATCGATGCGGGTTTTGAGCGATTCATGGGTGTCCACGATTTGAATTTCAATTTGCACATTTGCGATGCTTCCGGGTTTGATGAACCTGGAGTA
>JBGSZD010000274.1:0-6166 GCA_041750575.1 Thiobacillus sp.
CGGCTACGACACGCTGGCGCACGGCGGCACGATCCTCGCGCTCTATCGCGACGGCAGCGCCGTCAACGAACTGCGCGAAGGCGAACTCGGCGTGGTCGTGCTCGACCACACACCGTTCTATGCGGAATCCGGCGGCCAGGCCGGTGACCGCGGCGTGCTGCAGGGTGCAAACGGCGCCTTCGAAGTCGAGGACACGCAGAAAATCCAGGCGCAGGTGTTCGGTCATCACGGCATCGTGAAAACCGGCACACTGAAAGTCGGCGTTGCCGTCATGGCCAGGGTTGATGAAGACAACCGCGCGCGCACCATGCGCAACCACTCGGTCACCCACCTGATGCACAAGGCGCTGCGCGAGGTACTCGGCGATCACGTGCAGCAGAAAGGCTCGCTGGTGGATGCCGACAAAACCCGTTTCGACTTCGTGCAGCCCAGCCCGATGACGGCGGAACAAATCCGCGAAGTCGAGCGTCGCGTCAATGCGGAAATTCTCGCCAATACGGCGACGCAAGCACGCGTCATGGACATTGAATCGGCACAGAAAACCGGCGCGATGATGCTGTTCGGCGAAAAATACGGCGACGAGGTGCGCGTGCTCGACATCGGCAGCTCGCGCGAACTGTGCGGCGGCACCCACGTCGCCCGCACCGGGGACATTGGCGCATTCAAGATGCTGTTGGAAACCGGCGTCGCGGCCGGCATCCGCCGCGTGGAGGCGACCACCGGCACCGGCGTGCTCGCCTACATTGGCGAGACCGAAAAGAATCTCGGCGAGATCGCGCACCTGGTGAAGTCCACCCCGGCTGAAGCTGCCGAGCGCGTGGTGCAGTTGATGGACCATAGCCGCGCGCTGGAAAAAGAGCTCGACCGGCTGAAATCCAAACTGGCGTCGAGCGCCGGCGACGATCTGGTGCAACAGGCGGTCGACGTCGGCGGCGTGCGCGTGCTGGCGGCGCAACTCGACGGCGTGGATGCAAAATCCCTGCGCGAGACCGCCGACAAGCTGCGCGACAAGCTGAAATCCTGCGCGCTGGTGCTGGGAACAGTGGCCGACGGCAAGGTCAGTTTGATCGCGGCGGTGACGCCCGATGTCACCGGCCGTATCAAGGCGGGTGAGTTGGTGAATTTCGTCGCCACCCAGGTCGGCGGCAAAGGTGGCGGCAAACCTGACATGGCGATGGCAGGCGGCAGCGAGGCGGGGCAACTGCCGGCCGCGCTGGCCTCAGTTCATGCCTGGGTGCAGAACAAGCTGGCATGATGCAGGTACAGTTATTGCTGCTTCTTGCCGTAAAGTGTCCACACACAATCCTCTATTCATAGCTAGACACCATGAACTTACTGGCCGGTAAATTCGCATCGGGAATCGCTCGCCTCGCGTCCTTGGGCAAACAGCAGACCGATGATCCGCTGACCAATCTCAAGGCAGCCTCGCGCTGGCTGGGCAATTTGCCGGTCGGCGACGCATACAAGTGCCAGGAAGCCATCCTCAACGAACTCAAGCGCTTCAACGAAAATTCGACGCAGTACACGAAAGATCGACTGGCCGTGCTGATGCTGCTGGACGAGAAATCGCGCGACCTGCAAGACATCCTGGTGCGCCAGTATCTGCGCAACCCTCGCATGTCGCGCGCAGTGGAAAGCCAACTCTGGCACGCAGTATATGGACTGTATTGGGAAATTGCGCGCGGCTATCACGCCTTTGTGTTGCATTTCACGCGCGGAGCGGGAAAAAGCACGCATGAAAGCCAGATTCCGCTGATCACCCTGCGGGCCATCCGCATGTTTGGCCAGTTGCTGAAATGGCGTGCGATACGCTATCTGCCCGCCGGCGAAAAACTCTGGATGCGCCTGCACAATCTCTATCGCGTCGCCGAAAACGAGAGCTTTCATCGGCGGCCCCAGCGCGTATACATGGAAGATGCCACCGAATGCAGTTGCGAGGGCGCCTATCTGCACATCCTGATGCTGAACCTGGCCAATTCCGGCACGCTCTACACCAAACAGGTCGACCTGCTCGACCATTGGCTGTACGACTGGCACGCGCAACTCCATCTGGATACCCGCGCGGATGCCGACGAACACAGTTTTGCCATCGATCTGTCGGCCGACCACGGCCCACGCCGCGTGCGCAAAACCGACACCGAAAAGCCGATGCGTTTTTGGGGCACATCCAGTCTGCTGCAGAAACTGGGTGAACTGCACACGGCGCTGCGCGAAGGCGGCACACCGGCGCAACTCGGCTTGACCGAAAACGCCCGCACCAGCGAAAGTCTGGAACTGCTCGAATACCTGCAACGCAGCTGGTCGTCGCTGGAGTCCCGCGAACAGCGCCGGGCACCGCGCGAATCGGTGAAGCGTCTGGTCGACGTCACCCATGGCCTGAGTTCCATCATCAGCCAGATCAAGTCCGCCGATGCCCCTGCCACCGCCGTCTCGCCCTATGGAAGCCGGATGAATTACGACGAGACCGAAGACGTCCAGCTCTACGGTTTTGTTACCGACCGCACACGTAAACGCGTCTCCCAGTTGCATATGCCGGTCCCCATGCTGTCGCCCGATGTCGAACGCTGGGTGATGCAGGACGAAAGTGCCTGCGGCTATGGCGCCATCATCGAATCCCGCAACAAGGACTGGCTGCGCGTGGGTGCGCTGATCGGCGTCAAGCCGCACGACGACATCGCATGGCAGATTGGTTTCATCCGCCGTTTGTCGCGCCTCAACGATGACACCAGCTCGGTCGGGATCGAAACCGTGCTCGAAGCGCCCGTTCTGGCCATGCTGTACGACACCACCTCGTCCGGCTACACCGTGGATGGCTACGACAACAGCAGCAACGGCCTGCCGCATGCCAGTCTGTGGATGGGGTGCAGCAAGACCGACAGCTTGATTATCGACCCCGTCCTGTTCATGCCAGGCCGGGTATTCCAGATTCACGGCGTGCCGGGGCGCAAACTGATCGCCCTGGGCAACCCGATCGAGCGCAGCGAAGGCTGGATGCGCGTGCTCGTCGAACCCATGAACGGCTGACCCGCCACCCTCCCAATTCGTGCCGACGTTCAAGCGGGACGGCACACCTTCCCTCAAGCTCCGGTTTAACTTTCACCGGGTCTCTGGCACAATCGTCGAAAATCCGACACGCGCACGCGATTCGCTCTACATAAAAGGAGCGGACGCTTTGCGGCATTTATGCCCCGAAAGGGTGCTACCCGACCTGGAGGATGTGTGGCCCATACCAACAAACCTAGTCTGCTAATCGTCGATGACGACCCGCTGATTTCGGACACGCTCACCTACGTGCTGAGCAAGGACTTCGAAATTTCGGCCGCCGAGTCGCGCGCCCAGGTGAAAAGCCTGATGATGCAGCTCGACGAACCGCCGCAACTGGCGCTGGTAGATCTGGGTCTGCCGCCGCAGCCGCACAAGCCCGACGAAGGTTTTGCGCTGATAGCCGACCTGCTTGGCATTTCGCCCAACATCAAGATACTCGTTCTCTCCGGTCAGAGCGATGAAGCCAACGCCCGCCACGCGCGCGCACTTGGCGCGATCGATTTCGTCGCCAAGCCGTGCGAACCGGAGCGGCTCAAATCCCTGTTGTTCAACGCGCTGCTGGTGCAGGACGCCGAGCGTGGCGCCGACAAGGCGCCCGCCCCCGCCAAGGATTCCGGCATCGTCGGCACCAGTCCGGCGATGGACAAGCTGCGCGAACAGATCAAGCAATACGCCGCCGCGCCCTTTCCGGTGCTGATCGAAGGCGAATCCGGCAGCGGCAAGGAACGCGTCGCGTCCAGCCTGCACCAGCTGTCGCCGCGCGCGTCCAAACCCTATCTGGCGCTCAATTGCGCGGCGATCTCGCCCACCCTGGTCGAGCCCACTATGTTCGGCTACGCCAAGGGCGCCTTCACCGGCGCCACCAGCGCGCGCGCCGGCTATTTTGAAGAAGCCGAGAACGGCACCCTGTTCCTCGACGAAATCGGCGAACTGCCGCTGGAGTTGCAAGCCAAGCTGCTACGCGTGCTGGAAAACGGCGAGTACCAGCGCGTCGGCGAAACCCAGCCGCGTTTTTCGAACGCCCGCGTGGTCACCGCCACCAATCGCGACCTGCGCGCCGAGATCAAGGCCAGTCGCTTCCGTCCCGATCTCTACCATAGGCTGTCGGTGTTCTCCATCGCGGTGCCGCCGCTGCGCGAAATGGGCGAGGACAAGCTCACCCTGCTCAACCACTTCCGCGACTTTTACGCCCGCGAAGCCAAGAACCAACCGTTTTCGCTCGATCCGCGCGCGCAGCAAATGTGGGAGGACTACCACTTCCCCGGCAACGTGCGCGAACTGCGCAACATTGCTATCCGCCTGACGACCAAATACCCCGGCTTGGCGGTCAATGCCCCGCAACTGGAAGCCGAGCTCGACACCGACCAGGCTTACCCGCAGGAAATCCCGCTCGCCAACGACGGCAAGGCGCTGATCGAACTGGCGCGCAAGCAGCTGCAGACGCTGGCCAACTTCAACCTCGACGTGACACTGCGCCAGTGGGAAAAAGCCTACGTCGAAGCCGCGCTCAACATGACCCACGGCAACCTGTCGCAGGCGGCCAAGCTGCTCGGTATCAACCGCACCACGCTGTACAGCCGCATGCAAACCTACGGGACAGAATAAGCCTCTGTGTACCTTGACTATTTCGGTCTGAAAGAAGCACCCTTCCGCATCACGCCGAACACCGAATACTGGTATGCCGGCGGCCAGCGCGGGGAAATCCTCGCCGCCCTGCTTTATGCCATCGGCCAGGGCGAGGGCATCATCAAGGTGGTGGGCGAAGTCGGCAGCGGCAAGACCATGCTGTGCCGCAAGCTGGTGGCGCAGCTGCCGGACACCATCGACAGCGTCTACCTCGGCAACCCCACGCTCGAACCGGACGACATGCTGGCGGCGATTTTGGCCGACCTCGGCGTCGATGCCCCGGAAACCAGCCGCCAAGCACGCCTGGCCCAATTGAATACCGCCTTGCTGGCCCGCCATGAAAGCGGCCGCCGCGTGGTGGTGTTCGTCGAAGAGGCGCAAGGCATCGCGCTCGACAACCTGGAATTCCTGCGGCTGCTGACCAATCTGGAGACCGCGACCGACAAGCTGCTGCAAATCGTGATGTTCGGCCAGCCCGAGCTCGACGCGCAGCTCGCCGATCCGCGCATCCGGCAACTGAAGGACCGCATCACGCTCAGTTTGAATCTGTCTCCGCTCTCTGAGCCCGAAGTCGCCGATTATCTGCGCGCGCGGCTTACGGTAGCCGGCTATCGCGGCCCCGACCTGTTTCCGTCGACGCTGATTGCGCGCATGACGCAACTGTCCGGCGGGCTGTCGCGCCGCATCAACGTGCTGGCCGACAAAACCCTGCTGGCGGCCTACGCCGGGCAAACCCATACGCTCACCCCGGCCCATCTGGACGCCGCAGCAGGCGACGCCGAGATGCGCACTGTCGCAGATACGGGACGCAAGCAGTACCGCTGGGCGTGGCTAGCCGTCGGCCTGGCGGCGGCGCTGGGTCTGCTGGCTTATATCGCCTGGCAGGCGCTGATCCCGACTGTTCAACCGCACACCACGCCGGCGCTAGCCGCCCGCCCCCCCGCCCCGTCCCAGACCCAGCCCCAACCCAATGTGGTCGATCTGGCCCGGCAAACCCAAGGCTGGCTGGCGGCTGCCGCACCCGGCACCTACGTGATCCAGCTTGCAGCCGCTAAAGAAGCCAGCGACGCAGCCGTATTATTGGGAAGCCTGAAAACCGCAGCCCCGCAGCCGCTGCGGATACTTCGCGGCCTGAGCCGGGGTGAACCTGCCTGGATGATCCTGGCGGGCGAATTTCCCGACCGCGACGCGGCCATGACAGCGCTTCGCGCGTTGCCGGCCTTGCCCGCTGGCATGAATACCCCAGCCGGGGGTAAAAGCACCCTCCAGGCTGAACCGTTTCTGCGCACGGTCGGCAAAATGCGCAATGTAGTCTTGCCAACGGATAAATGATGAACGCTGTGTTGAAACGCTCCGTGATGACGAGCCTCGTGCTGCTGGCCGGTTGCGTGCCGCCGAAGGCGTTCGACACCTCGCCCGGCCACATCAGCCAGCCTGCACAAGCTTCCCCCATCGCGCCGCCGCCCGCGCCGGTCAAGGCCATGCCTGCGCTGGC
>JBGSZD010000275.1:0-8162 GCA_041750575.1 Thiobacillus sp.
GCGCTGCTTGCCTAGTTTCGCGAGCCGTTCGCGTAGCGCCTTGACGCGTATCCCGATCAGGCGGCGGTCGGTTTCCAGCTGTTTCTCACCAGGGCCGCGCATGCCGACACCGCCACGCTGGCGCTCGAGGTGGGTCCAGCCGCGCACCAGGCGGGTCGACAAATGCTGCAACTGCGCCAGCTCGACCTGCAATTTCCCTTCGGCGCTCTGCGCACGGCTAGCAAAGATATCCAGTATCAGACTGGTGCGATCGATCACCCGGCACTGCAGGCGACGCTCCAGATTGCGCTCCTGCGCTGGCGACAGTTCATGGTTGAAAATCACGACATCGGCTTCGGTGGCCAAAACCAGCGCGGCGATTTCGTCGGCTTTGCCGCTGCCGACAAACAGGGCGGCATCCGGCCGGCTGCGCTTGCCTTGTACCTGCCCCAGGATATCGAGCCCGGCGCCCGTCGCGAGCAAGCGCAACTCGGCCACGCTTTCGGCGAAGTCCGGATCGCCGAAGTCGATCGCGACCAGTACGACGCGTTCGCCGCCCTTATGTCGATCAAACATGGCGCCAGTCAAACAACCGCGACTTTCCAGGTGCGCGACGACAGCATGATGCGGAAATCCCGCATGGGAAAATTAAGGACGTTCAAGAGGGGATGCCCAGAGGACGGTGGTTGGTCATATTGACCTGATAGCTTGGGGTTGATTCCACTATTTCAAGCGAATTCGCGTTCACGCCAGCAGTGGCCGCCCAAAATACCAGCCCTGCCCATAGTCCACCCCCATGTCGGCCAGGATGCGCGCGGTTTCCGCATCCTCGACATGCTCGGCCACGGTGAGCACGCCTTCCTTTCGCGCAAAGTTCGCCAGGCTTTCGACGATGCCGGCCACCTTGCGGTCCTGGCGCAGGTGCGCCACCAGCCAGCCTTCAATTTTCAGGAAGCTGACCGGCAGATGCGCCAGATAGAGATAGGAGGAATAGCCGCTGCCGAAGTCGTCCAGTGCCAGCCGGAAGCCAAAATCGATGAAAGGCTGCAGGTCGGTACGCAGTTTTTCCAGGCTGACGATGTGCTGCCGCTCGGTCAGTTCCAGCACGATGGGCTTGACCGGTCCGAACGTCGTGCCGCAACTCTGGCAAAGGCTCATGGCGTTGCCGAGCATTTCCTCGACCAGGTCGCGACGCGCCAGAAACTGCGGCGACACGTTCACGAAATGGGCAAAATCCGGCGAGCCGCCCGCACTCAGGCGCGCGACGCATCGCTGCATGACCTCGCCGATCATCTGCCGGTCGATTTCCGCCATCAGGCCCAGGCCCTCGGCCATGTCGACAAAGTCTTTGGCCTCGACGATATCGCCGGTCGGTGTCTCGATACGCGCCAGCGCCTCGTCGGCGATCACCTGCCCGCTTTGCAAATCAACGATGGCCTGAACGGCTGGTTTGACCCGGTGTTTCGTCAAGGCCTGACGCAACTGCGAACTGTTCCATGGCAACTGGCTCTGGGCAGCCATCCTGACCCGGTCGCGGCCATCGGCTTTGGCGCGATACAGGGCATGGTCGATTTTTTCCAGCATGGGTTCGATTTCGGTGTCGCGTGTGCCAAAGGCTGCCACGCCGGCCGAAAAACTGAGCGAAATGGCACCCACGCAGGTCTGAACCGGCGTGGCCCGAATCTGGCTGGCCAGGCGCTCGATGATGCCGGTGGCTTCCACTCCCGTGCTGCCGTGCAGGACGAACAGGAATTCCTCGCCGCCCCAGCGCGCCACCCAGTCGCCCTCGCGCAACCCCGCTTCGAAACGGCGCGCCATGGCCTTGAGGACTTCGTCTCCCACGGCATGGCCGTAACGATCGTTGATCGACTTGAAATGGTCGAGGTCGGCCAGCACCAGCGCAAAACCCTGTCCGTCACGCGGGGTGCGCGCCTTTTCCTTCTGCAGACGTTCCTCCGCGGCTCGCCGGTTGGGTAGGCCGGTAAGCGGATCGGTCAGCGCGATACGCTGGAGCAGGTCGGTTTGCGTGGACTGGTACAAGGCGTTGCCAAGCCAGTCGGCGATCAATTCCATATAGGCGATATCCACCGCATCGGGCAACACGCCAGCCCGCCTGCTCATGAATTTCAGCACCCAGCGCATGTCGTCGCCGGCGATCACCGGCAGGCCGGAATACGCGCGCAAACCCAGTTGCGCGACCAGGGCATGGTCGGCGTAGGCCGGATCGCGGCTCAGATCGGAAACATGCAGCGCTTCGCGCGTACGGTGCACGTGATGGCACCATGCTGCCTCGATAGTCAGCGCCGTCCCTTCCGGAAATATGCCCAGCCGGTCGCACACATAGCGTGCGGTGTAGTGCTCGCCAAATTCGCCCAGCACCACCAGGTCCATGTCCAGCACGTCGGCTGCCATCGCCAGCATCGCGCGGATACGCTCGGAATCGGACAGCCCGCGTTGCACGGACAGTTTCCACAGGGCATTCAGGCGATCGACATGCATATCGCAGCGACTGGCATGCGGTGCATTCAAATCGGGTTCGTCGGCTAGCAACATGTTGACCGCTACAGCTTATTAATGGACTGCCATTCTAGCCCTGCCACACCGATTACAACTCCACCATACGCAGACGTTCCGCTGCCTGTTCCGGGTTGATGGTATTGACGAACAAGCCCGAGCCCAGTTCGAAGCCGGTTGGGATCGATGTGCGCGGGCAGATTTCCAGATGCCAGTGATAGCTCGGTGCATGGGCCGCACGCTGTGCGTCATGCGGCACCGAGTGCAGGAAGAAGTTGTACTGCGCGCCACCGATGACGGCGTCGAGCCGCGCCATGGTGCGTTTCATCACGCGCGCCAGATCGGCCAGATCCTCGCCGCGCACGTCGAGAAAGTCGGCCTGATGCGCCAGCGGCAGGATATGCACTTCCCACTCGTAGCGGCTGGCGAAGGGCTTGATCGCGATGAATTTCTCGCCGCGCTCGACCACGTACTGGCCGACGTTGATCTTGCGCCGCACCGCGCCGGAGGTGCGGTCGTACAGCGTCGCCTCGAAGGTCAGCGCTTCGTCGATCAGCGCACAGAAAATGCAGTGATGATGCTTGGCGTAATGCGCGGCGCTGTTCTGCACTTCGGCGTCGACGTTTTCCGGCACGACCGGCATCGCGATCACCTGGCTGTGCGTGTGCGGAATCGAGGCACCGGCCGCCGGGCCGAAGTTCTTGAACACCAGCACGTATTTCAGCCGCTCGTCCGATTCGAACAGTTGCCGCATGCGCGTCTGGTAGACGCCGAACAGCGCAGCCAGATGCGACTCGGCCATCTCGTGAACGGCGATGCCGTGTTCATGGTGGTCGATGATGACCTCGTGGCGACCGTAGCCATCGATGGTCTGTTGCAGGCCAAAGGTGAAGTTGGCCTGCGCGCGGTCGTCGCCCAGCACCGGGTAGAGGTTTTCCACCATGCGGATCTGCCAGTCGTCCGCCGACGGCCAGGCCAGAATCGCCGGCGGCGTCTTGTGTTCGTTGCCGCGGCAGAACGGACAGGTTTCCACGTGCTTGCGGGTATCGCGCGGCGCCAGTTCCTCGGCCTTTTTCGGGCGCATGCTGCGCGCGGTGGCGACCAGTACCGATTCGCTCGGCACAATGGGATTGATGCGGATTTCGCGGATTTCGCTCGCGTCGGCTTGACTCTCAGACATGGGTGTTTCCTCCGCCGGCAAGCATAAAACAGCCGCACGACGACGGCGGTTCATTCTGCTTATGCCCCCAGTCAGGCTTTTTATCCCCGTCGGTGCCAGGGCCTTGCGTTGACGTAGTCATGACCGGCGCCGACAATGACGGGCCTTTGCCGACTTCCGGAGTCTTTCCCATGGATGAAAAAGCCCTGCACGACGAACAGCGCCTGATGCGCATGATGCGCAAAACGCTCACTTCCATCGTGCGCGACACCGCGCCGCGCGACGGCAACCCCAGCCCGCTGACGGAAGCCACGGTGCTCGGCATCAAGGATTGCCTGATGGTGATTGCCAGCCGCGAGACCGAACTGGCCCAGCTCACCGGCCGCACGCTGGAAGAGCGTCCCCGCTTCACCGACGAGACGCCCACCAGCCACGCCGTCAAGATCAGCAGCATCCCGAAAAAGACGCACTGAGTCGAGCCTAATCAGGCCAAGCCCAATCAAGCATGCCGCAAGCCACCAGCCTGTTTACCGATGTCGAATCGAAAGTCGTCGGCACTTCGGCGGTGGTGATTTATTCACCCTCCGGAAAAAGCCGCAAGCGTTTCCCCGAGGGCGTGGTCGAGGTGTATCCCAGCGAGGCCGATGCGCTGGCGCATGCCGATCCCGCCAAACACCGCCATGCGGCCCTTGCCAGCGGGCCGTCGCGTTCGTCCGAAGGATTCAAGCTGTTTTATCTGCTGCGCTGGCTGGATTGAACCCGCCCAGCCAGTCATTCAGCCGCGCCAGCAAATCGGCTTCGGCAAGCGGCCGCGCACAGTAGAACCCCTGGATGTCATCGCACCCCAGCGTCTTGAGCATTTCGACCTGGGCCGCGGTTTCCACCCCTTCCGCCGTCACTTTCAGGCCCAGCGCCCGCGCCATGCCCGCCATGCTGGCGACGATGGCCCGCGCCTCGGCATCGTCAACCATGTCCGCGACAAAACTGCGGTCGATTTTCAGGCGTATCGCGTCCAGCTTGCGCAGATAGGCGAGGCTGGAGTAGCCGGTGCCGAAATCGTCGATGGCCAGTCGCACGCCCTCTTCCGACAATCGACGCAACAAGGCTGAGCCCACAAGCGTCTCCTGCATGATGGTCGTCTCGGTCAGCTCGAGTTCCAGCAGCGCCGCCGGCAGGCCAGTCTCGCGCAGTACCTCGCTCAACCGCGCATCGAACCCCGGGCGGCGCAACTGCAACGCCGACACGTTCACCATGACCGGCACATCGGCCGCGCCCTGCTGGTGCCAGTGCCGCGCGGCACGGCAGGCCTCGGCCAGAATCCAGTCGCCGAGCGGGACGATCAGGCCGGAATCCTCGGCCACCGGAATGAAGCGCGCCGGCTCCATCCAACCCCATTCGGGATGACGCCAGCGCACCAGCGCTTCGATACCGACCAGCCCACCCTGCACAAGCGAAAACACCGGTTGGTAGAACAGTACGAATTCGCCGC
The DNA here is from genome assembly GCA_041750575.1 of Thiobacillus sp. Classification (GTDB taxonomy): domain Bacteria; phylum Pseudomonadota; class Gammaproteobacteria; order Burkholderiales; family Thiobacillaceae; genus Thiobacillus. Next base: position 5,142 of record JBGSZD010000275.1, read on the forward strand.
GCGCAAGCCCCTGGCGCAGGCCGGTTTCAATCGACAGGCGCTCCCGCGCGCGCACGTTCTGCAGCGGATCGGCGAATTGAAAAGTATTGCGGCCGCTGTCCTTGGCCGCGTACATGGCGCGGTCGGCACAAGCCAGCCAGTTCTCGGCATCGAGCGCGTCATCCGGATACTGCGCGATGCCCACACTCACCCCGACCGACACGCTCTGGTCTCCGACCATGATGGGCTTGGCCAATTCGGCAATGATTTTTTCGGCGACATGGCGCGCATCATCTTCATGCCGGGTTTCCGGCAGCAGAATCACGAACTCGTCGCCCCCCAGCCGGGCCACGGTGTCCTCGTCGCGTATCAGCGCACGCAAGCGTTTCGCCACCTCGCATAACAGGGCATCGCCCATGGCGTGGCCGAGCGAATCGTTGACGTTCTTGAAACGGTCGAGATCGAGAAACAGAATCGACGCCCGGCTTTCCATCCGGTGCGCATGCGACAGCACCTGACTCATGCGATCAGCCAACAGCCGCTGATTGGGCAAGCCGGTCAGGCTGTCGTGATGCGCCTGCTCATATAGCCGGCCCTCCGACGACATGAGCCGCTCGTGTTCCTTACGCGTGCGCGCCTGCATCCGGAACAACAGGGCGGCAGCCATCACGAACGCCAGCGTCGCGCCGAGCGGCAGCAGGGCTGCCTGCCACAACACGTGCCGCCATTGGCGGGCGTCGACATCGAGCCCCAGCACCGCGAGCACCTGCCCGGTCTGAGGATCGACATGCGGGGCCAGCGCGCTAACCCACACGCCCCAGCGATCTTCGACCGGCCCTTCGGTGATGGCTTGATTGCCGGAAAACAACCCGACCAGTTGTGCGGTCGCTTCGCTGTACGCCATGCCGGATGGCGAGAAATCGGGCGAAGCAGCCGGCTCGGAATCCGCCAGAAAGCGAACATCGTCCTTGCCGTACAAGACCATCAAATAGACGAAACGGTATTGCGGGCTGACACGGCGCAACGCTTCGAGTTGCTGCTTGACGCGTGCATAGTCCGCGGTCGCGGCATCGGCCGCCTCGCCGCGCAACTGCTTGACGGCCCCCCAGTCGAGCGCGCGTTCCATCAGGCGCACCTCGGTCGTCCACTGCGTGCGCATGCGCGCATCGGCCAGACGCAGCGTTTGCAGGGTAAACAGGATGCCGGTCAGCACACCGGCCAGTACCAGCAACGTCGGCCAGGATTTGCGTATCAGGCGTCGCATCGGCCGCTCAGTCGGCGCCGTAGACTTTGCGCCGCACCCGCTTCTTGCGCCGCATCCGCGTCGCCTCGCTCTCGGTGAGCGGTGCGCGCTTCTTGCCTTCGAACGGATTCTTGCCCTCGTCTTCCTTGATCTGGATGCGCAGCGGCGTGCCCTGCAGCTTGAACGCCTTGCGGAAACTGCTTTCGAGGTAGCGCTTGTAGTCGTCGCGCAGCCCTTCCAACGCGTTGCCATGCAGCACGATGATCGGCGGATTCTTGCCGCCCTGGTGAGCGTAGCGCGGCTTGGGACGGAACAGACCGTTCTTGGGCGGCGCGTGTTGCTCCACCGCCATTTCCAGCACCCGCGTGAGCTTGGGCGTCGACAGCTTGATGAAGGCGGCGGCGTGCGCGGCTTCGACGTCCTTCAGCAGCGTTTCCAAGCCCTTGCTCTTCAGCGCCGAGATGTAGTTGAAGCGCGCGAAGTCGAGGAAGGCCAGCTTGCGCCCGATGTCGCGCTTGATGTCGTCGCGCTGCTCGGCCGACAAACCGTCCCACTTGTTGATCGCAACCACCAGCGCGCGCCCGGTTTCCAGCACGAAGCCGGCGAGATGCGCGTCCTGGTCGGAAATATTCTCGCGCGCGTCGAGTACCAGCACCACCACGTTGGCGTCCTCGATGGCTTGCAGGGTCTTGATGACGGAGAATTTCTCGAACGTCTCGAACACCTTGCCGCGGCGCCGCACGCCGGCGGTGTCGATCAGTACATAGGGTTTGCCGTCGCGCTCGAATTCGACATAGATCGAGTCGCGCGTGGTGCCCGGCTGGTCGAACGCGATGACGCGCTCCTCGCCCACCAGCGCATTGACCAGGGTCGACTTGCCAACGTTGGGACGCCCCACCAGCGCAATCTTGGGGATGCCGAAATCGTCGGCTTTCTCTTCCTCGTCGGGAAACGGCGCCAGCGCCTCATCCACCAGATCAGCAATGCCGTCGCCGTGCGCGCCGGAAATCGCCAGCGGTTCGCCCAGTCCCAGTTCGTGGAATTCAGCGGTGATCACCGCGCGGTTCATGCCTTCGGCCTTGTTGACCGCCAGCAGCACCGGACACGACGCACGGCGCAGACGGTCGGCGATCACCTTGTCCTGCGGCGTCAGCCCGCTGCGCGCATCGACCATGAAAATCACGGCGTCGGCTTCGTCGATGGCCTGCAGCGTCTGGCGCGCCATTTCAGCCATGATACCGTCCTTGGCCACCGGCTCGAGACCGCCCGTATCGACCACCAAGTAAGGCTTGCTGCCGATGCGCCCGCGCCCGTAGTGACGGTCGCGCGTCATCCCCGGCATATCGTGGACGAGGGCGTCGCGCGTACCGGTTAGGCGGTTGAAAAGCGTGGACTTGCCGACGTTGGGACGGCCGACAAGCACCAGAGTGGGAAGCATGGTTTTCCTTGCTGACGCGCCGACAAGGCCGGCGCGTTGGGTTGACTTGATTCCGCCGTTATTTAATCCGGAAGGCGACGACGCTGCCCTTGGCGGTTTGCACCGCGAAGCCCGGGCCAATGTCGACCGGCGCCGTCGACACACCGCTGTCGACCTTGGCCCGCGCGACAAAGCTGCCGTCATCGGCCGACAACACATGAACATAACCCTCGGCATCGGCCACCACGACCCAGGCGCCCAGCGCCAGGGGCGCGGTGACCTGGCGGCGCGCCAGTTTGTCCTGCCGCCAGCCGGCACGGCCGCTCGCTTTATCGTAGACGGTCACCGCATCCTTGTCGTCGGTGACATAGACATTGCGCTC
>JBGSZD010000276.1:0-2996 GCA_041750575.1 Thiobacillus sp.
CGCTGATCGCCTATCGCCTGTTCGAATTGCCGGTGCGCCTGCATCCCTGGCTGTGGCTCGCGCTGCCGCTCGCCGGCGCGCTGCTGGTGGGCACCAGCGGCTGGCTCACCACGCGCCACATCACGCGGGTGCCGCCGATGCAGTCGATACGGGCGCTGGGGTGATCGGGATGCCGGGGAATGGTGGTTGCCGACCTAGACGAAGCTTGCCGGCGGGCCACACGAGCAACCCTTGTTCGGCCTTGACGCCATGACAATCGAAACGACACCCCAGCCTGAAACCGTGGTGACCTGCGCAAACTGCAAGGCCTGCTGTTGCCGGCTGGAGGTGATGCTGATTACCGATACCGGCGTGCCCGATCAGTTCATCGAGCTGGACAAATGGGGCTGCCAGACCATGGCGCGCCTGGAAGACGGCTGGTGCGCGGCCCTGGACCGAGCCACCCTGAAATGCACGATTTACGAAAACCGGCCCTGGGTGTGCCGTGAATATGAGATGGGCGAATACGAGTGTGTTACCGAGCGGGCCGCCAATCGGGTGATGGCATAACAGGTCTAAGGGGCAGCATCACTTCCATTTGTCGAGGTTGACTGCTGTTAACTTGATTAGGAAAACAAGCCGAAGCTGAGACCCCTTTAGTTGTTTGTGGTGGGGTTCGCGCGCCATATCGATGAGAGCATCGAACGCATTCGAACGACTGATCTGGTAGATCGAATGCAAATGCGCTTATCGATAATGTGGAGGTTTGTTGACGTCAGGTGAGCCCTTGCGCGAGCTTAAAAGGGTCAGCATCGTTTCCGTTTCGCAAGGATTGCGCTGATACCTAGAACCAGAAAACAACCCAAAGCCGCCCCCTTCGGTTGACAAGAACGTTGGGCAGCCAAACCATCATGGTCGCAAAATAGAGAGGCCAGCCTAAGCTGGCCTCTCAGAGCTTCTATTTCAGTTATTAACGCAGCGGCAGACTACGAAAGTGGGTGCAAACATCCTCCCACTTGCCGAAGCGAAACCGATGATAAGCAACCACTCGGACGATTTTTTGTCCCATGATGTCTATTCCTCATACTAAAGGACTCCTTGACACCGGCTACTTGAAACCACAGAATGCTCACGCAACTAAGCAATTGGGTCATGATAGTTCCCGGCCCCCCTGAGGACGGTCCATTTGTCCAGGGAGATTGAACCCAGCACAGCGTCAACTGTGCTGGGTTTTTTCTTGGCATATCTACTCTTCATCATCAGCGAGCAAGAGTTCGATTTGCGAAATTAAACGACGCTTGTCGGCGGCATAAAAAGGACTTGGAATCACAAGCCATGCTCGCCGCCCGCCTGCCAGCCTTACCGGAATTCGGTCGCTGTTTTCATCCTCCACAATATCCCGTGTTGGCACGGTTGCTCGTGTCCCAAGTTCGCTGTGCCGACTCGTAGCGTCAAATTTATTTTGGTCGCCTGTTGCAGCAATGGTTGTTCCCCCAGCCGCTTCGCTTCCAGCTTTGTCTGCCTCTATCTCAGCCACGTTCACATCTGGCGCCACTGACTGTCCGGCGTGTGTAACGTATTTCACCGAGTCAACGAAAGCAGCAAGGCACTCATCGGCTGTCGCTGGTTTAAATCCCTTTTGCATTAGCTCAAATTTCAGCGATGCCTCAGAGGGGAGCCTGCCTTGAAACTTCTCCAGCAACTCCGCGAACACCCCCGGAGACAGAAGCCACTTCTGTAATATCTCTGCGCGAAGCTCTTCGGAGGGAGCGAACTTAAACTCCTCAACGCTCTTTGTAACCGCCAACATTCCATCAGCCGGGCGTTCCACAAGCCCGTAGTATCCTAGCGTGGCAATTATTTGCTTAGCCGCTCCATTGTCCGCTGATTTGTAACCAAGGTGCTGGGCAACAATGTCTACACTTACAGGGTGTCTGCCCTCTTTCTCGTACACTTTGCTGACACGATCCACCGCCTCTCTTAGTGAGACCAATGGTGCTCTCGGACTACGTTTTCTGACAACGGTCACTGCCATTTTGCAGACTCCAATTATTTGATGGCTGAATTGTGCCACGTACAATACGTCTATTGCAACTATAAATTAATCTATTTATTAAAATCTCATATAATCAATAAGATACAATGTTAATATTATCACCATCATGATCTATATAGTCTGTTATATACGAATGCGCGGGGCATGCCCGGAATTTTCTGTATTCCCTAATGGCCGTAAACAAGTTGAAGAGGGCGGCATCGCCCCCTAATTTTTCAAGGATGGGCTTCGCGCCTTGATCATTCTGTCGAACCGGCAGGCTGCGCGGCGAAGCGGTTGAGGCACCGCATCCAGGAAAGCCGCCGGCTTGGTGATGCGCCATCATGAATATTTCGAGGCCTGCCGCAGGTTGAGGCTTGGCGGCCTGTGCAGGCGCCATACCAGCGCCGGTTACATTGGCGGATAATGCCCGGCTTCGCCCACCCCCACAGAAGCACACGCCGCATGCAAAACGAAGTCAAAGAGAAGCCCCAGTACGCCATCGTGGCGTCGGTACAGCTGCCGGGGGTGAGCGATGTGGAGTTCGAGGCGTCGCTGACCGAGCTGCGCGAGCTGGCCAAGACGCTGGGGTTCACGGTGGTCCGCACGTTTACGCAAAAACGGTCCGGCTTCGACTCGACGGCGTATCTGGGCGTGGGCAAGCGGCAGGCAATCCGCCATTTTGTGGGCGGTGAAACGGGCGAGGAAACCGAGCCCGACCGCGAACCGATGAATCCCTTGTATCGCCTCTCCACCGTCGTCGAGGGGAGGGACGACGCGGCCGACCGGGTGTCGGATGTGCCGATCGACGTGATCTTCGTCGACCACGAAATCTCGCCGTCGCAGGCGCGCCACCTTGAAAACGAGGTGGGCTGCCAAGTGATGGATCGCACCATGGTCATCCTCGAAATTTTCCACCGCAACGCGCGCTCGCCCGCTGCGCGCGCGCAGGTGGAGATCGCACGCCTGGGCTACCTGGCGC
>JBGSZD010000277.1:0-3767 GCA_041750575.1 Thiobacillus sp.
TGAGGGCGACCCGGTTGCCGCCGGCGATGTGCTGCTGGAAATCAGCGGCAATGCCCGCGCCCTCCTGACCGCCGAGCGCCCGGCGCTGAATTTCCTGCAGACCCTGTCGGCGGTGGCCACGGCCACCCGGCCGTATGTCGACGCCGTGCGCGGCACCCATGTCGCCATCCTCGACACCCGCAAGACCCTGCCCGGCCTGCGCATCGCCGAGAAATACGCAGTGCGGATGGGCGGCGGTCAGAACCAGCGCGTGGGGCTGTATGACGGCATCCTGATCAAGGAAAACCACATCGCGGCGGCGGGCGGCATTGCGCAAGTGCTGGAAGCGGCGTTCCACCTGGCGGAGGGCAAGGTCAGCGTGCAGATCGAGGTGGAAACCATCCTTGAACTCGAACAGGCCTTGAGCGCCGGCGCGCCGCTGATCCTGCTCGACAACTTCAGCCTGGCCGACCTGCGCCACGCGGTGCAGGTGACCCATGGCCGCGCCCTGCTCGAAGCCTCCGGCAACATCACGCTGGACACGGTGCGCGCGGTGGCCGAAACCGGAGTGGACCGCATTTCCATCGGCAGCCTGACCAAGCACATTCGCGCAGTGGATTTGTCGATGCGCATCGAGGCCGATGCCTGATATCGTCCGCGCCAATTACGCCGACTCTGCGCACGCGGCGGCGCTGATCGAATTGCTCGATCATTACGCGCGCGATCCGGCGGGCGGCGGCGCACCCCTGTCGGACCATGCCCGAGCGAACCTCGTCGCATCGCTCGCCGCGCGCCCCTTTGTCTTCAGCGTGCTGGCTTTCGACGGCGCCACGCCTGTCGGTCTCGTCAACGCCATCGAAGGCTTTTCCACCTTCGCGTGCAAACCGCTCGTCAATATCCACGATGTGGTCGTGCTCGAAAGTCATCGCGGGCGCGGCATCGCCGTGCGCCTGTTCGCCGAAACCGAAGCCATCGCCCGTGAACGCGGCGCCTGCAAGCTGACGCTGGAAGTGCTCGCCGGCAACCGCGCCGCCCGCGCACTCTATGAAAAGCTCGGCTTCGACGACTACCGCCTCGACCCGGCGATGGGCGAAGCGCGCTTCATGCAGAAATGGCTGGATTGATACGCCTGCTGGCAAGGCTGGCACTGACGTGGGCCGCGTGGTTTTCGCCCGCTCATGCCGATGCGCCGCCTGCGATGCTGCTGGCCGAAACCTTCGCCGCCGGCATCGACGTTTCCCAGTATTGGGTCAGCGAAAAATACGACGGCGTGCGCGCGCAATGGGACGGCAAGACGCTGCGCTTTCGCAGTGGCGGCAGCGTGCCTGCGCCGGCCTGGTTCACCGCGAAATTCCCACCTGTCCCACTCGACGGCGAACTATGGATCGCCCGCAACGCCTTCGACACACTGTCGGGCACGGTTCGCAAGCTCGAACCGGTGGACGCCGAATGGCGGCAGGTGCGTTACCTGATTTTTGAATTGCCCGGTGCCGAGGGAGATTTCAGCACCCGCATCCGGCAGATGCAGTCGCTCGTCGCCGAGGTCAGCGTGCCCTGGCTTCAGCTTGTCGAGCAGACGCGCATGCCCGACCGCGCCGCGCTGATGAAACGCCTCGACACCGTGGTGCGCGCGGGCGGCGAAGGCCTGATGCTGCACCGCGCCGATGCCCTCTATCTCACCGGGCGCAGCGATGCGCTGCTGAAGTTGAAACCCTGGCAGGATGCCGAAGCCGTCGTCGTCGGTTACGCACCGGGCAAGGGTAAATATCAGGGCATGACGGGCGCGCTGGAAATGGAAATGCCGGATGGCAAACGCTTCCGCATCGGCAGTGGGCTTTCCGATGCGCTACGCCGCCAGCCGCCGCCGATCGGCACGCGCATCACCTATCGTTACCAGCACCTGACTAAAAGCGGCGTGCCGCGTCACCCGCGCTACCTGCGGGTGCGGGAGGATTTCTAGGGACGGGGTTCTCCGCGATGCAGCGCACGCTCGATACGAGGATCGGGTACCAGCCAAAGAATCGCCACGAATACATAGATTGCCTGCGCAACCCAGGGGACCCGAAACGTGGCAGCGATGGCGATGCCATAGAGGACAGGCGACAGCATGCCCTTCCAGTCGCGGCCCACGGCCCGCTTGAGCATCGAGGCAGGCCCTTCGGACGCGATGATCGCCTGCTCCAGCAACCAGTAGGCGATCGCCGCCATCAGCAGCACCAGCCCGTACAGTGCCGAAGGCATGGGGGCGAAATGGTTCTCGCCCATCCAGCCAGTGGCGAACGGAAACAGCGATAGCCAGAACAGGAGATGCAGATTCGCCCACAGCATGGGCCCGGTGACCCGGGTGGCGGCATGCAGCATGTGATGGTGGTTGTTCCAGTAAATGCCGATGTAAACGAAGCTCAGCACGTAGCTTAGAAAGGTCGGCACCAGCGGCAGCAAGGCATCCAGCGTCTCGCCATGAGGCACTTTCAGTTCCAGCACCATGATGGTGATGATGATGGCCAGGACGCCGTCGCTGAAGGCTTCGAATCTGTTCTTTCCCATGCTTCCTCCGTTGACGGGCAATCCCGGACGCCATGCGCCAAGCGATTTTCGCATCGTAGCGAAGAACAGTGCTTACGCCAGCCAGATCAGCGAGGCCATCCGCCCGGTCACGCCGTCGCGGCGATAGGAAAAGAAAATCTCGGATTCGGAAAACGTGCAGCGCCCACCTCCGAAAATCGCCTGCACGCCAACCCGCTTGAGACGAATGCGCGCAAGCCGGTAGATATCGGCAAGCCATTTTCCTGATCCATGCGGCAAAAAGGCTGCGTCAGCCTCGGAATGCTGCGCGATAAAAGCATCGCGTACGTCGTCGCCCACTTCGAACGCCTGCGGCCCGATGGCAGCACCCATCCAGGCAAGGATATCTCCCGGCGGCACCGGCATCGCGGCAACCGTGGCCTCAAGGATTCCGCCCGCCAGCCCCCGCCAGCCCGCATGCGTGGCCGCGACGACACTACCGGCGCGGTCGCAGAACAGCACTGGCAGACAGTCGGCGGTGAGCACCGCGCAGACGGTTCCGGATTGGCGGGACAAGGAAGCGTCGGCTTCCCGATTCGCGTCGTGTCCAAGATCAACCACGCGGGTACTGTGAACCTGTTGGAGCCAGCCTGGTTCAGCTGGCAACTGCTGGCGCAGGCGCGCGCGGTTGGCCGCAACGTGCATCGGATCGTCGCCGACATGGTCGCCCAGATTAAAGCTGGTCCAGGGTGCTTGGCTTACGCCGTTCGCGCGCGTGGTCATCAGGCTTTTGACCCGCGCGGGCGCGGGCCAGTCGGGCAGGATCATCCGGCTCACTTGGCCCAGTCGGTGTTGTCGCGCAGGGCAGCCAGCAACGAGGCAAAATCGGGCGGCAGCGGACATTCCCACTGCATGAACGCCTGCGTGACCGGATGGATCAGGCCCAGCCGCTCGGCATGCAGCGCCTGGCGCGGGAACGGAATCTTGTGGTGGCTGCGGCGGCTGGCGCTGTACACCGATTCGCCCACCAGCGGGTGGCCGATGTGCTGCATGTGCACGCGAATCTGGTGGGTGCGGCCGGTTTCCAGCTTGCAGCGCAGCAGGGTGATGCCGGGGAACCGTTCGACGACTTCGTAGTGCGTGACGGCCGGTTTGCCCATGGTGTGCACGGTGCGCTTGGTGCGGTTGTGCGGATCGCGCGCCAGCGGCGCATCGACGGTGCCGGCGTGATCGACTTCGCCGTACACCAGGGTGAGGTATTCGCGCTTGACGGTGCGCGCCTG
>JBGSZD010000278.1:0-4528 GCA_041750575.1 Thiobacillus sp.
AGCCAGGCGGTGGGCAGGGTGTCTTCGATGGGGGCTTCCAGTGCGCGCGCGACGACTTTGCGCAGCGCCGCCTGACCGAGTCCGGCCGTGGTGGGATACACCGGCGTCAGGCCGCTCGGTAGTGGGGTATCGTCGCCCGCCTTACTGAAACGCGGATGCACCATCTCCAGCCCGAGAAACCCGCCGCGCACTTCGCCGATGAAGCGAAAGGTCTCGCCCGGCTGGAACAGTTTGAGATGGCTGGGATAGAAATGCAGAAAGCGAATACCGAGCACGCCGCCGCTGGCGTCTTCCACCGACAGCGTCAACATGCGGCGCGGGCGGTAGCCGATGCTGGCGTCCTTCACCGTCGCCTGCACCTGCGCGGTCTCGCCAGGTAGCAGTTCGCGGATCGGCGTCAGCCGGGTTTCGTCTTCCCAGCGCAACGGCACATGCAGCACCAGATCGGCGTCGCGGGTGAGGCCGAGCTTGGCGAGTTTGGCGGCGAGCGCCGGGCTGACGGGAAAGGAAAACGGCGATGCCGCTTTCAATTGATGGGCTTATCCAACGACCATCACGGCATCCGCTTCGACCAGCGCACCGCGCGGCAATGCGGCCACGCCGACCGCGGCGCGCGCCGGGTAGGGCTGGCTGAAATAGCCAGCCATGATTTCGTTGACCTTGGGGAAGTGGGCGAGGTCGGTGAGAAACACGTTCAGCTTCACCACGTCGGCCAGCGAGCCGCCCGCCGCTTTGGCCACCGCAGCCAGGTTCTTGAACACCTGATGAATCTGCGCGTCGATGCCGTCCACCATTTGCATGGAGGCGGGCTCAAGGCCGATCTGGCCGGATAGATAAACCGTGTGATCCACCCGCACGGCCTGCGAATAGGTGCCGATCGCGGCGGGGGCGTCGGCGGTCTGGATGATGCGTTTGTTCATGCTGAATCCTGGTGCGGGGAAATTATTGGGATTGCGAGGCGCGCCCGTCCTTCTTGCCCTTGATGCGGAAAATCCGCACCACGTCGGGCATCACGCGCAGAGCGCGCATCACGCGGGCGAGGTGCATGCGGTTTTCCACCTGCACGGTGAAGAACAGGATGGTGTAGGGGCTGCCATCTTCTTCTTCCATCGAGACGTTGCCGATGTTGGAGCCCTGTTCGGCGATCGCTGCCGCGACCTTGGCCAGCACGCCGCGCTGGTTGCCGACGACGACCTTGATCGAGACGTCGAACATGAGGCCGGGTTCGGCTTCCCATTCGACGTCCAGCCATTTGTCGGGGTCGGTGCGGAAGGCGCGGATCGACGGGCAGTCGTGGGTGTGGATGATGAGGCCGCGATCCTTGTGGATGAAGCCGAGAATCGGGTCGCCGGGAATCGGGTGGCAGCATTGCGCGAGTTCGACCGCGATGCCTTCGGTGCCGCGGATGCTGATGGCGTGCGGGTGTGCCGGCTCGCCGGTTTTTTCGCCCTGCACGTGCAGCAGCTGATGCGCCACCACCAGCGGCAATTTCCCGCCAAGGCCGATTGCCGTGAACAATTCCTGTCGGGTTTGCATGCCGTAATCCTTGAGCAGGCGTTCCCATACCACGGCTTCGGGTTCGAGCTTTTCAGGATGGAGCGTATTGATGGCGTGATTCAGCAGGCGCTCGCCGAGCGCCGCCGCTTCCTCCACGCGCGTATTGCGCAGGTAGTTGCGGATATGCGAGCGCGCCTTGCCGGTGACGACGAAGTTGAGCCAGGCCGCGTTGGGGCTGGCGTTCGATGCGGTGAGAATCTCGACGTGATCGCCGTTCCGCAGTTGCGTACGCAAGGGCATCAATTCGTAATTGATTTTCACCGCGATGCAGTGGCGGCCGACATCGGTGTGCACGGCGAAGGCGAAATCCACCGCCGTGGTGCCGCGCGGCATCGCCATGATCTTGCCCTTGGGCGTGAACACATAGACTTCGTCGGGGAACAGGTCGACCTTGATGTGTTCCAGGAATTCAGGCGAATCGCCGTGGTCGGCCTGGATGTCGAGCAGCGATTGCAGCCAGCGGTGGGTGCGCGTCTGCACGTCGCTCAGTGCCGTGTCGGCCGACTTGTACATCCAGTGCGAGGCGACACCGGACTCGGCCAGCCGGTTCATGTCGGTGGTCCGGATCTGTACCTCGATCGGAATGCCGTTGGGGCCGAACAGAATCGAGTGCAGCGACTGGTAGCCGTTGGCCTTGGGGATCGCGATGTAATCCTTGAATTTGCCGGGAATCGGTTTGTACAGCGAATGCAGCGCACCCAGCGTCAGATAGCAGCTCGGCTGGTCGCGCACCACCACACGGAAACCATAGATGTCGAACACCTCGGAAAAGGCGAGAGTCTTTTCCTGCATCTTGCTGTAGATGCTGTAGAGGTGTTTTTCGCGTCCGGTGATGGTGGCGTCGATACCCGATTGTTCGAGCTTTTCCTGCAAGGCGATCTTGATTCGATCAACCAGTTCGCGTCGATTGCCGCGCGCCGCTTTCACCGCCTTGGCCAGCACCTGATAGCGGTTCGGGTGGCTGTAGCGGAAGCCGAGGTCTTCCAGTTCCTGGTACACCGAGTGCAGCCCCAGCCGGTTGGCGATGGGGGCGTAAATCTCCAGCGTTTCGGTGGCGATGCGCTTGCGTTTTTCGGCGGGCATCGCGCCCATGGTGTGCATGTTGTGCAGGCGGTCGGCCAGCTTGACCAGGATCACCCGTACGTCCTGTGCCATCGCCAGCAGCATCTTGCGGAAGTTCTCCGCCTGCGCCTGCTGCTCGGATTCGAACGACAGCTTGTCGAGCTTGGACACACCTTCAACCAGCAGCGCCACCGCCTTGCCGAAGCGAGTCTCGATTTCGCTTGCCGTCGCCGGGGTGTCTTCCACCACGTCGTGCAGCAGGGCGGCAGTCAGTGTCTGGGCGTCGAGATGCCAGCCGGCGAGAATGCCTGCGACGGCAAGCGGATGAGAGATGTAGGGTTCGCCGCTTTTGCGAAACTGGCCTTCGTGGGCGCTACGGCTGAACTCGTAGGCTTCTTCGAGGGCGCTGACTTCGTCCGGCGACAGGTAGGCCAGAGCCGGACGCAGCGATTCGAATTCGTGCGTCACTGCCGGCGCGCGGCTGGCGTGCGCCGGTTCAGGTACGGGTAGCGTCTCAGGCACGGCCTCGGTTGAGGATTTCACGGCCAACCTTCGCTGCGGCGATTTCGCGCAGCGCGGTCACGATGGGTTTATCTTTCGATTCGACCATGGGCTGCGAGCCTTGTGCCAGCTGGCGGGCGCGGTAGGTCACGGCGAGCGTCAGCTCGAAGCGGTTGGGAAACATTCCAATGCAATCATCAACGGTGATACGGGCCATGCGGGTACTCCTGCGTCGGGTAATGTCAGATGCGACGGAATTCTTCGAACAGTGCGGCGTGCTGGTGCAGCTGACGCGCGCTTTCGAGGCGAATGCTGTGGGTGATGGCGATCAGGTCCTGCAGGGCATGGTCGAAGTCATCATTGACAATTATATAGTCGAATGCCTCGGCATGAGCGACATCGTGGGCGGCGGCGGCCAGCCGGCGCTCGATGACTGCGTCGCTGTCCTGGCCGCGCCCGGCCAGACGGGTGCGCAGCGCACTGAACGACGGTGGCAGAATGAAGATCGACGCGGACTGCGGGAAATGCTTGCGCACCTGCGCCGCGCCCTGCCAGTCGATTTCCAGCAAAATGTCGTGCCCGGCATTGAGGTCGCGGCCGATGCTGCCTTTCGACGTGCCATAAAAATTGCCGTACACCTCGGCGTGTTCGAGAAATTCGCCTTCGGCAAGCATGATCTCGAAACGCTCGCGGTTGACGAAGTGGTAGTCGCGGCCGTCGGTTTCGCCCGGGCGCGGCGCGCGCGTGGTGTAGGACACCGACAGGCGAATTGCCGGATCGGTTTTGAGCAGCGCCTTGACCAGACTGGTCTTGCCAGCGCCGGACGGGGCGCTGACGATGTAGAGCACGCCTTGGCGGGTAGGGGAGATCATGGTTGTACCGTTCCTGTCATTCAATATTTTGAACCTGCTCGCGCATCTGTTCTATCAGCACCTTGAGTTCGAGCGAAACGCGCGAGGTTTCGACCGCCACCGATTTCGAGCCCAGGGTATTGGCCTCGCGATGCAATTCCTGCATCAGGAAATCGAGCCGCTTGCCCACCGCACCCGGCTGGTTCAATACCCGGCGCACCTCGGCAAAATGGGTGGTCAGGCGGGCAAGTTCCTCGTCGATGTCGGCCTTCTGCGCCGCCAGCGCGACTTCCTGCGCCAGTCGTTCGTAGCCGGCTTCGCCCAGCGCGTCGTGCAGGCGCTCCGCCAGTTTCTCACGCTGGGCGGCGATCAAGGTCGGCAACAGCGGTTGCAGACCCGCTACCTGGGCCTCGGCGGCGGCGAGGCGGTCGAGTATATGCTGGCGCAACTTGGCGCCTTCGCGCTGGCGGCTGTCCACCAGTTCGTCCAGTGTGGCCAGGACGCCAGCCAGCGCCGCCTCGTTCAGTGCATCCTGCGACAGCGCCGCGGTGGGCACG
>JBGSZD010000279.1:0-7833 GCA_041750575.1 Thiobacillus sp.
GTGCGGCTTCGATACGCCGGACTCGCCCTTTCACCTCGTCATCAATGCCACCGCCGCCAGCCTCGCCGGTGAACTGCCGCCCCTATCGCCGCGCATTTTCACCGCCGAGACCTTGGCTTACGACATGATGTACGGGCGCGACACGCCCTTCCTGGCATTTGCCCGCAAACACGACGCCGCCACCGCCGACGGCCTCGGCATGCTGGTCGAGCAGGCGGCCGAAGCCTTCTTCATGTGGCGCGGCATACGCCCCGACACCGCGCCCGTCATCGCGGCATTGCGCGCATGATGCGCACCGCTTTGCGCTGGCTTAGCGAGGCGGTCGCGGCCGCGGTCGCGCTGGTGCTGCTGTATCAGCTATGGATCTTCGCCCACGTGTTGTGGTGGATCGATCACAACCCCGCCTCCACCTCATTCATGGCGGCCGGACTGGCGCGCCAGCAGGACAAAAACCCCGACGCCGAACTGCGCCACAAGTGGGTGCCGTACGACCGCATTTCCATCCATCTGAAACGCGCCATCGTCGCCGCCGAAGATGCGAAATTCCTCGACCACGAAGGCTTCGACGTCGAAGGCATCGAGGCCGCCGTCAAAAAGAACCTGAAAAAAGGCAAGCTCGTCGCCGGCGGCTCCACCATCAGCCAGCAACTTGCCAAGAATCTGTTCCTGTCGGGCGACCGCAGCTTCATCCGCAAGGGCCAGGAAGCGATCATTACTCTGATGATCGAAACCACCTGGAGCAAGCGCCGCATCCTCGAGGTCTATCTCAACGTCATCGAATGGGGCAACGGCATCTACGGCGCCGAAGCCGCTGCCCGCCGCTACTACAAAAAATCCGCTGCCAATCTCACCCGCGATCAGGCGGCCCGCATGGCCGCCATGGTGCCCAACCCGCGCTGGTACGAAAACCATCGCAGCTCGCGCGCTTATACGCGTCGCGTCGCTGCGATCAAGCGTTATATGGGGTATGCGCGCGTACCGCGCTGATTCGCCCGGCCCTCAGTAAGCATCGCGCGTTACAATCGCGGGGCTTTCACGCCCGACGCCCCATGACCGACGCCCTCGAAAACCAGTCGCAGGACAATCTCGAAGCCCATCTCGCGCAGGTGCAGACCCTGCTCGCCAAGATGCGGCTGGTGGAGGAGCTCGTCCATCGCCAGGGCGGGCCGCGCCAGGATCTGGTCGAGAACCTGGTGCACAAGCAGAATCTGACCGAGCTGAAGCGCACGCTGGATACGCTTCACCCGGCCGACATCGCCTACATCCTCGAAGCCCTGCCGCTGGACGAGCGCCGCCTGGTGTGGGATCTGGTCGGTGCGGAGAACGACGGCGAAATTCTGCTGGAAGTCTCGGACTCGGTGCGCGAATCGCTGATCCAGACGATGGACAAGGCGGAGCTGCTGGCCGCCGCCGAATCGCTGGACACCGACGAGATCGCCGACATCGCGGCCGACCTGCCGCACGACGTGATCCAGGAACTGCTCACCACGCTGGATGCGCAGAAGCGCGCGCGCCTGCAATCGGCGCTGTCCTTCCCCGAGGACACGGTAGGCGCGCTGATGGATTACGAGATGGTGACGATCCGTGCCGACGTGACGCTGGAAGTCGCGTTGCGCTATCTGCGCCGGCTGGGCGAACTGCCGGATCAGCTCGACAAGCTGTTCGTGGTCGACGGGGACGCGCTGATCGGCGTGCTACCACTGAAACGGCTTCTGACCACCGACCCCGACGCCTCGGTGGCTGCGGTGATGGTCGAGGATTTCGTGAAATTCCACCCCGAGGACGAGGCGCACGAGGCGGCGCAGGCGTTCGAGCGCTACGACCTGGTGATGGCGCCGGTGGTCGATGCGGGCGGACGGCTGATCGGCCGTCTCACCGTTGACGCGGTAGTGGACTACATCCGCGAATCGGCGGATTCCGACATGCTGTCGATGGCCGGTCTGAAGGAAGAGGAAGACCTGTTTTCCACCGTGTGGAACGCGGCGAAAAACCGCTGGATGTGGCTGGCGATCAACCTCGCCACCGCTTTCATCGCGTCGCGCGTGATCGGCGCGTTCGAAGGCAGCATTGAAAAACTTGCCGCGCTGGCGGCGCTGATGCCGATCATCGCCGGCATCGGCGGCAACTCGGGCAACCAGACCATCACGCTGATCATCCGCGGCCTCGCGCTCGGCCACATCACGCCGGCCAATGCGCGCCGGCTGGTACTGAAGGAGCTGGGTGTCGCCACGCTGAACGGACTGGTGTGGGGCTCGGTGGTGGGCGTGTTCGCCTGGCTCCTGTATGACAACCCGGCGCTCGGCGGCGTGATGGCGCTGGCGATGCTGCTCAATATGCTGGTCGCCGCGCTGGCCGGCATCTTCATCCCGATGACGCTGGAGCGCATCAAGCGCGACCCCGCCATCGGCTCGTCGGTGCTGCTCACCTTCGTCACCGACAGCATGGGCTTCTTCATCTTCCTCGGCCTGGCCACGCTGCTGCTGCTATGACCCCCGCTCCTGACAGCCGCGCCCTGTATCGCCGCCTGCTCGGCTATGTGAAACCGTACTGGCGCATGTTCGCGTTGTCCATCGTCGCGCTGATTCTCACCGCCGCCACCGAGCCGGTGCTGCCGGCGCTGTTCAAGCCGCTGATGGACGAAGGTTTCGTCGCCAAGGACCAGGCGTTCATCCGCTGGGTGCCCGTGTTGCTGCTGGAGTTGTTTCTGGTGCGCGGCGTCGCCAGCTTCGTCAGCACCTACTGCATGGCGTGGGTGGGAAGCCGGCTGGTCATGGATTTGCGCGCGGCGATGTTCGACAAGCTGCTGTCGCTTCCCACGCGCTACTTCGACCAGAACCCCAGCGGGCAGTTGATTGCGCAGCTGGCTTTCAATGTCACCCAGGTGACGCAATCGGCCACCAGTTCGCTTACCACGCTGGTGCGCGACACCGTCACCGTGTTGGGGCTGCTCGGCTATCTGGTGTGGCTGAACTGGCGATTGACCCTGGTTGTGTTCGCGCTGGTGCCGCTCACCTTGTGGGTGGTGCGGATGGCGAGCAAGCGCCTGCGCGGCCTGTCGCGCAAGGCGCAGCAGAATATCGGCGATCTCACCCAGGTCGTCGACGAAGCGGTGGGCGGCCATCGCGTGGTCAAGCTATATGGCGGCGAGGACTACGAATCGGGACGCTTTAGCCACGCCGCCAATCAGGCGCGTCTGTTCGAAATGAAGCGCGTCGCCGCCAACGCGGTGTACGAGCCGGTGATCCAGTTCATCGCCGCTGTTGCGCTTGCCATCATCGTGTATATCGCGGCGGGGCAGGCATCGAGCAACACCACCACGGTCGGCGGCTTCGTCGCCTTTTTCATGGCCATGCTGTTGCTGTTCGCGCCTTTGAAACGACTCACCTCCGTCAACGATCAGCTGCAACGTGGGCTCGCCGCAGCCGAGACCATCTTCTCCATGCTCGACGAGGAAGCCGAACGCGACGGCGGCACGCGCACCCTCGACCGCATCGAGGGCCAGCTGTCCTTGCGCGACGTGGTACTGACCTATCCCGGCAAGACCGCGCCCGCGCTGACCCACATCTCGCTCGACATCGCACCCGGCGAAACGGTGGCGCTGGTCGGCGCCTCCGGCTCGGGCAAGACCACACTCGCCAATCTGGTGCCGCGTTTCTACGACCCCGATGCCGGCACAATCGAACTTGATGGCACCGATATCCGCGACATCCGTCTGCAGAATCTACGCAGCCACATAGCACTGGTGTCGCAGGATGTGGTGCTGTTCAACGACACGCTGGCGCACAACATCGCCTACGGCAGCAAGCGCGACGCCACATCCGATGAAATCCGCGCCGCCTGCGTTGCCGCCCATGCCTGGGATTTCATCCAGGCCCTGCCCGATGGCCTCGACACGCTGATCGGTGAAAACGGCATGCGCCTGTCCGGCGGGCAACGCCAGCGCATCGCCATCGCCCGCGCCATTTTGAAGAACGCCCCCATTCTGATTCTCGACGAAGCGACGTCCGCGCTCGACAACGAGTCCGAACGCCACGTTCAGGCTGCGCTCGACGCGCTGATTGCCAACCGCACCACGCTGGTCATCGCCCACCGCCTGTCCACCATCGAACGCGCGCATCGCATCGTCGTGCTCGAGGGCGGACGCATTGTCGAGATCGGCAGCCACGCCGAACTGCTGGCGAAGAATGGCCGCTACGCGCAACTGCACGCGCTGCAGTTTTCCGCATGAGCCACGACCCAGCCCTCCGCACCGTTCGGCCTGAGCCTGTCGAAGGCCATGCATCCCCCTCAACTACCTGGGTCAAACCCTCGCGCTCGCTGCTGTCCAACGCCGGCCGCGCCATCGGCGACTATCGCATGATCCGCGACGGCGACCGCATCCTGCTCGGCCTGTCGGGCGGCAAGGACTCGCTGTCGCTGCTGCACACCCTGCATCACCTGCAACAGAAAGCACCGGTGAAATTCGAGCTGCTGGCGTGCACGGTCGATCCACAATCGGATCAGTTCGACCCGTCGCCGCTCAAGCCCTACATGGCCGAACTCGGCGTGCCCTATTTCCTGGAATCGCAGCCCATTCTTGAAGAAGCGCAGAAGACGCTGACAAAAGACAGCGATTCCTACTGCGCGTATTGCTCGCGCATGCGACGCGGCATCCTCTACCGCGTGGCACGCGAACAGCACTGCAACGTCGTTGCGCTCGCGCAGCATCTCGACGACCTCGCCGAGACGCTGATGATGTCGATGCTGTTCGGCGGCAAGCTGCGCACCATGTCGCCGCACTACCTCAACGACGCCGGCGACCTGCGCATCATCCGCCCCTTCGTCTACGCACGCGAACGCCAGACCCGCGCCTTCGCCGCCGACACCGGCCTGCCGGTGATTTTCGAGAATTGCCCCGCCTGCTTCGCCAAGCCGCAGCAGCGCTACGCGATGAAGCAGATGCTCGCCGAGCAGGAAAAACAGCATCCACGCATCTTCAACAGCTTGCTTACTGCGATGCGGCCACTGATGGGTGAACCACCTGTTTGATTGTCGGCACTCGCCGTTTCCCCGTAAACAAATGAAAGAAGGGGGCTTGCGCCCCCTTCTTTCATTAAGCGTTACGTTCTCAACGTACCGAATCACCCACGCCGACACCGCGCCATCGCGCCCACCAACCCAAATCCTGCCAACAACATTGCCCATGCGTCCGCCTCCGGAACTGCAGCGACATCACCAGGGCTCACTGCCCATGCGCCGAACGTATTGAACTCACTTCCGGCGACCTGTCCTCCGTCATGCATACCGAATGCCCAAGCTTCGTCGTATGGAATGGGAAACGCATCACCAGGATTGAAGAACTGGGTGCCGCTCCAGAAAGGCCCAACCCCGTAATATCCACCCGAGAAAAAAGTAATCGGGTCGTAACTAGTGCAGGGCAAGCCACTCGAAAAGCAGTCGCTGACCGTGCCCTCGGGCGTGTAGTACCCAGGGTTACCCATGTTGACGTGGTACATATAAGCCAATTCGCTGCCAGGGCTCGTGATGTTGTAGCCAAGGTCGCTACTGCCATCGGTACGGTATGACAAATTGAAGTTCACACCATTGACTGGGCTGATAGCAGGGAGTCTCCAATTGTCATAGGTAATGCCATTGACCGCATCATAAATGCTGAGGTTGGCCGTCCAGGTTTTGGCCTCGCTCCATGCCATCGTGCCGTCGGCATCGTAGCCGCTGGTCCTGGCGTAGTTCGCATCCCCAAGCCAGGTGATATCAAGCACGGTATCGTAATAGGCCTCGAAGGTGGCGGCGTCTCCGTCTAAATCGCGCCCCTGCAGGGCTGCCTGGACTGCGCCAGACAGAAGACTGGCCGCGAGAAATGTAATCAAAACTGAAATGGAACGGGAGTTCATGGTTTCCTCAAATTGTTGGTATGGCGCCAATAAGCTCCGCACAATCGGCGTGTATCCACGCATCTGATTATTTATGGCATTACACAGCAACAATCATGCCGAATGTGTATTTCCATATCTATCCATTTGATACATCGCTGATGAATTTTTCATAAACCACTAGTAATTTAACGCATGTAAATTTTATCGACATGTCTGATCCCGTCCCACTGGGCTATCAGACAAAACAGGTCGTAGGCGTTCAAGCAGAAACCCGGGCTTTCTTTTATAAAGCATGCGCAATCGCACATGCAGGAAATCTAACGCGGCGGCTTGCAGCGTTTACCCTCGTACTCGAAGCGATGCAGCGCGTAAGCCTTGCCGTTCCAGCGTTCCACCGGAAAGCAGAAGCCCGGTCCGCCGACCGAGATATCCGGCCAGCCCTCCTTGCCTTTGGTTTTCAGAAACTCGGGGATGCCGCTGTTGCCGGTGATCACTTTCCAACTACCGTTGGCCTGCTTGCTCAGCAGTTGAAATGCCATACCGGTATGCCCGTAGCAATACGTCCCGCCGTCGCTGACCACGGCTTCGGGGCGACCATCGCCATTCAGGTCGCGTACCGTGTCCAGGGTCGCCCCCGAGGACGCGGGGGCGCCGGAGTCCGCCGGCGGGTCGCAGATCACCCAAAGCCCTTGCGCTGCACCGCGCCCGCCGCCTTGAACACGGCCGCCTTGTCGGCGTCGTTTAGCGTCCCGCCTGCGCTATCCGCCGCAGCCTGCGGCATCGTCAGCGCAAAGCCCAGCGTACACATCCCACCCAGCGCAGCCATCCGAATCGTGTTCATCGCCCGTCTCCTTCGATGCCGAAAACTTCACCATAGACGCTAGCGCGGCGATGCGCCGGGTTTCCCGGCCCTGCATTTGCCCGTAGAATCAAACCTTTGTTTTGATTGATATTTTCCACATCGAGAACAAGGTCATGACGGCTTCTTTCATTCCCCCCAAGCGCATCCTCATGGGTCCCGGCCCCTCCGACGTGCCGCAGCGTATTCTCGACGCGATGGCGCGCCCGACCATCGGCCACCTAGACCCGGCTTTCGTCGAACTGATGGAGCAGATCAAGGCCATGCTGCGCATGGCGTTCCAGACGCAGAACGCGCTGACCTTTCCGGTGTCCGCACCCGGCTCAGCGGGGATGGAGATGTGCTTCGTCAACCTGGTGGAGCCGGGCGACAAGGTCATCGTCTGCCGCAACGGCGTGTTCGGCGGGCGCATGCTGGAAAACGTCAAGCGCACCGGCGGCATGCCGGTGGTGGTGGACGATGCCTGGGGGGCGCCGGTCGATCCGCAGAAAGTGCGCGACGCGTTCAAGGCGAATCCCGATGCCAAAGTGCTGGCGTTTGTCCATGCCGAAACCTCGACCGGCGCGCAGTCGGATGCGGAAACCCTCGGCAAGATTGCACAGGAATTTGGCGCGTTGACGATCATGGACTGCGTCACCAGCCTCGGCGGCACGCCGATCTACATGGATAAATGGGGCATCGATGCGGTGTATTCCGGCAGCCAGAAATGCCTGTCGTGTACGCCCGGTCTGTCGCCGGTGTCGTTCTCCGACAAGGCCATTGCACGCATCAAGGCACGTACCACCGTCGTGCAGAGCTGGTTTCTCGATCTCAATCTCGTACTGGGCTACTGGCAGTCCGCCGGCAAGCGCACCTACCACCACACCGCACCAATCAACCCGATGTACGGGCTGCACGAAGCGCTGGTGATTCTGGAAGAGGAAGGTCTGGAAAATGCCTGGGCGCGTCACCACTCAATGCACGAAAAGCTCAAGGCCGGGCTCGAAGCCATGGGCTTGAAATACGTGGTTGAAGCATCCGCCCGCCTGCCGCAACTCAACTCGATCTACGTGCCCGAAGGCGTCGACGAAGCGGCAGTGCGCGCCAATCTGCTGAATGATT
>JBGSZD010000280.1:0-5435 GCA_041750575.1 Thiobacillus sp.
CGTTGGTTCTTTTGTTCGACGGATTCCCGCTCGAGGGCTTCCTGGCGCAACGATTCAAGCGCTGCCGAAAGCTGGCTGGTGCGCTGCGCCACGCGCCGCGCCATGCTAATCGACGATGCCTGTACGGAATTTGCGGACTTGGCCAAACACAACCCCGACGCCGGGGATGCGGCGTACTACCAGTTTCTGACCCTGCACTGGGATGCCGTTGATGCCGCTCAACTGCCGAATCAGCACCGCGACCTGATCAAGGCCTCGCCCGGGACGCGGCCTGCGCAGCTGGCCAAGCTGGACGACCCGCTGGCGCGCCTGCTCGATGTCAGCCTGCTGGTGATGCGAAAGGAAGCGGATGCCGCCACGCTGTCGCTGGCAGCCGAAACCGCCTCGGCGCAGGGTTGGCGGCAACCGCTTCTCACCTATCTGAAGCTGCAGGAGGCTCAAGCCTCTGCCCAAGGCAACGCCAGCGAGCAAGCGCGGCTTGCGCAGCGCATCCAACTGATCGAGCAAAGCTTCTCGACTACCCATAAATAAAAGTGCTAGCCTTGCAGGCAGCAGAACAAATAAATCAATAATCAGGATTGCCGGAGGGAATGATGGACACTTTGCTCGCTTGGCTGCACGCGCCATGGCCTTGGTACGTTTCGGGGCCGCTGATCGGGCTGATGGTGCCGCTCATGTTGTGGATCGGCAATCGCTCCTTCGGCATTTCATCCAACCTTCGCCACATGTGCGCCATCGCGCAGCCCAAGGCGATCAGCGTCGAATTCTTTCAATACAACTGGCGCGAGCACAACTGGAGCCTGGTGTTTGCCATCGGCGCCGTACTGGGCGGATTCCTGGCGGGGATCGTGTTCGCCAACCCGGAACCGGTCGCGCTGTCGGTGGCCGCGCTCACCATGTTTTCCTATTGGAACGTTCCCATCGCCGGGGGATTCCTGCCGCCTGTCCTGTTCGACCTCACCTGGATGAGCGTGATCGTCATGTTTCTCGGCGGCGTGCTGGTGGGATTCGGCACCCGCTACGCAAGCGGTTGCACATCCGGCCACGCGATCACCGGGCTGTCGACGCTGCAACTCCAGTCCCTGTTCGCGGTGCTCGGCATTTTCGCGGGAGGCCTGCTTTCCGCGCACTTCATCACGCCCCATCTGTTCTCGATTTTCTGGTAAACCGCCATGCGCTTTCTGCCTTATCTCCTAGCAGGGCTGGCTTTCGGGTTCGTGATGATCAAATCCGAGGCGGCGTCCTGGTACCGCATCATGGAAATGTTCTATTTCCAGTCCTTCCACATGTTCGGCATCATGGCGAGCGCCATCGCAACCGGTCTCACCGGCGTGTTGCTGCTCAAACGCTATGGCCGCCTGATCACGCTGGACGGCGAAGCGATCGTCATTCCCCAAAAAGAAGCCGGCCGCATCAACTATATTCTGGGCGGGTTCATTTTCGGCCTGGGCTGGGGTGTCATCGGCTTATGTCCCGGCCCCATCTTCTCGCTGGTCGGCATGGGGTCGATCGGCGCACTGGCTGCCCTGGCGGGCGCGTTGCACGGTACCTGGCTGTATGGCTTTGTAAAAAACCGGTTGCCGCATTGACAAGCCCGTGCGGCATGATTACCGTGCAACGTCGAAGAAGCCTTTCTTCGTATATCACCAAGCTGTAGCTTGAATATTTATTATTTGGAGGAGGTACCCATGAAGTACACGTCTATCGCACTGGCCGCTCTGGCCGTATTTGCAACGACCGCCCAAGCCGCCCCTGCCATGATGTCCGCCGAATGGACCGCTCAGGCCTGCGACGCCTGGAACAAGGACGCCACACTGACCAGCGGCCTGGCCGACAAGTGGATCAAGAACGACAAGGATCGCGGCTACAAGATCATTCACCTCTACCGCACCGACTGCGGCGAAGCCACCCAGACCGAACTGAAAATCCAGGCCAAGGACGGTAAAGCCATGTGCGTCTACGGCGGTGCCGTGCAAAACGCCAAGATGGACTACGCGGTCGATTACACCATGCACGCCACCTCCGAGCGCTGGGACGAAATGGGCGCCGGCGAATATGGCCCGATGAAAGCCATGATGCTCGGCCGCCTCAAATTCACCGGCCCGAAAGTGGAAGCCATGAGCGTGATGGGCCCGTTCGAAGCTTTCCTGCGCATGCCGGGCAAGGTTCCGGGCGACAAGGCCTGTCCTGCCAAGTAAGCGGGCAAACAACAAAAAGCCGGGGCGACCCGGCTTCTTTTTTTACATCCGCAAGTCGACCCTGCCTCAGTGAACCGTCCCGGTTTGCACGTCGAGCGGTCGGCCGTTGCGGATTTCCTCGGGCGTGGCATCGCGAATGTCCATCACGTTCACCAGGCAGGTCACGCTTTGTCCCGCCAGCGAGGGGTTGCCATCCAGCGTCAGCTTGCCGTCCTCGATCGATGTGACGTAAAAAACCTTGGTCTCACCCGATTCGTTTTCGAACATGACTTCCGCTCCGACGCGCTGGAATTCCGGCGGCACGTTGTCGATGTCGTCGACAAACACCAGACTCTCATCGCGCAACCCGTACCCCTCTTCGGGCGACAGCGCGATCTCGACCCGATCGCCGATTTTGTGGCCCACCACCGCCGATTCGATTGCCGGCAGGATGCCGCTATTGGCGCCCTGCACATAGCCAACCGGCATATCGTGCTGCTCGACGACCATGCCGCGCGAATCGAGGATTGAATAGGTAATGAATACGAGTTTGTTTTGTGTCACGGTGACCATGCTGTCTCATCCTGTACCGTCGAAAAAGGCACCGCGCCCCAGCCTGGGCGGCATCTGCGCGGTCCGCTTATGATACCTTCGAACCTCTTCCCTCACACCGCCTATCCACGAGACCGCTCAAGCATCCATCCGCATGGAAGGCTCTTGGGCAAGCTTTCAAAGCCATGCGCGGCTACGATATGTACACGGCGTGAACTGGCAGATCAACAGCTTCGACCAGCGGAGCGTCGAGCTCGGCAAACAACTGGCGCCGCCGACCTGCGCCGCGCTGAATTCGGTACGCAAAATCGATGGGCACCACAGTTCGACACGGAAACTCATCGCCGACATCCGCCTGCGAGGCGGGATCAGTACCTGACGCGCACACGGTAAGTCAGCGTCGTCTTGCCGTCGGCGGGCACCTTCACCTGCCATTCGGCGGTGCCGGACGCCGCCTTGGTGTGCGGCTGCGACTCGCTCACCATCGTCCAGTCGCCCGGCATCGGCTCGCGCAGGGTGACGGTGACCGGCTCCGTTTTGGCGTTCTTCAGCACGATCTCGTAGGCCGACTCGAATACGTAGTTGTAGCGCCCGGTGCCCGCCAGTTTCTGGAAAGCGGTCTGCTTCTTGTCGGCCGTCACATCGAAGGCGTCGCCCAGCTTCAATCGTACCGTTTCGTTTTTCGGCGTGTGGTCGATACGATCCTCGCCGACGAATTGCGCATTGCCCTGGCTGTCCTTCTTGTAGACGCGAATCACGCCCTTTGGCAGCGGAATGCCCAGGCCTTCGCCCTTGTTCTGGAAATCGACGAACACGCCGACTTTCATTTTTTGTCCCAACTCGCCGTACTGCCCGGAGTAGTAATAGTTTGCGCCTTCAAGCAGGAATTCCTTCTTCACCGGCACGCGCGTCGCCGACATCAGCGCCACTTGCTTGGTCTGGTTTTCCGCCAGCGTAGTGGGACGTTGCAACGTGTAGAGGTGATATTCAAATAGCGACTCCTGCTGCATTTCAGCGGCATCGGCCACCTTGGCTGCCATCGCCATCATCGCGCGCGGCGCTGGCTGGGCGTCTGGCACCCGGTTGAGATCGCCCGCCACCAGCTGCAACTTGGCATTAGGGTAAGCCGCGCCGCTCTGGTTGGTCAGCGTCACCCAGCCGTTCAAATCCAGCTGGCTATCGTCGGCGTTCAGCTCGGCCACGTAGTCGGCGCGCCACGACAGCCCCCCGGTCAGGTAAGACAATTCAAGATTCTGCGCGCCCGCCACTGGGTTGATCAGCGAAATGACCAGCGTAGGCTTGTCGCGCAAGGTATCCGGTACACCGGCGAACGCCAGCCGGCCCGGCACGCCGGTTTCGATGCGGTCGGCGAACTTCAGCACCACGCCGTTGTTCGTCGACAGCACCGTGGCGTTTTCGCGGGTCTCCGCGCCGGTGGCGGGATTCACCTTGATCACGGTCACCTCGCGCCCGACGTATTTTTCAAGCAGCGTTTGCGGCGTCAGCAGGTCGAAATCGAAATTCTGTTCCTGCAAGCGAAAGCCAACGGGATTCGATGTGTTGCGCAACTGGGCGGTCTCCGGGCGCATCTGCGCCGAGACCTCGCGCCACGCCAGCTGGTTGAGATCGCGTCCCAGCTTGACCCGCCGCGCATCCTTCACCAGCGCCAGATTGTCATTGTAAATAGTCACCGCCACACTGCCCTGATCGGACGCCGTGCTGACGATTTCATCGCGCGGCGCGGCCCAGGCGGTTGCCGTGGTAGCCAACATCCCGGCGATCGTCATATTCAACACGGTTCTCTTGGTCATCTCAAAATCTCCTCAATGCCTTGCGGCGACAGTGCATCTTGACCGATGATCACGGAAAAGGGTTCGCAACGATAGAATGATCTTACAAAATTTTGCACGGCCCACATGACAACAGACGACACCCAACCCCCACGCATCGTCGGCGGCGGCATCAATACCGGCGAATCCGAGCAGCCTGTCGTGGTGACGCAGATGCTGGGCATCGACAGCAGCGGCCCGGTACGCGAGGAGGCCTTGCGCGCACGCTTCCTGTCGTTCGACCCGCTCTTCGATTCCGACTCCACGCTGACCGCCCACGAGCTTGTGCTGCGCGGCCGCATCGCTCCCGCCGACGCCCAGCTCGAACTCCAGCAAATGGATGAAGACATGCTGCTGACCGGTCTGTATTCGCTGACGCAGGGCGGGCTCGGCGAGCTTCCTCTGCTGGTGCGGATCAGCGCCAGCGTGCTGTTCAGCGATATTCCCCAGCAGCTCAATCATCGCAAGCTGATCTGGCGCGTGGACATCGACAGCGAGCAGCATCTGGCGCGCGCCCTGGCGCTGCAGGATGCGGGACTGAGCTTTTGCCCGACGTTCGGCCGCGGCAAGCCCGTCGTGCACGACAGTCTTTCCGCCTGGCGCTATCTGGCCTGCGATGCCGACGACGCACCACCCACTGTGCCTGCACGCCTGATCGTGGAAGGTGTGCGTCATGCCAATACCCAGGTGAACTGGCCCGAACACGCCTGGTTCAAGGGCAGCTTCTTTTCCGGTGATACCCAGCCCGCCGACAGCGCCCTTGAGCAAGCCGCGCAACTCGATTTGCTGGCCATCGCGCTGCGCCAGTCGACCGACACGCTGGTCCAGTTTTTCCGGCTGAACCCGAGCATGGCGCCGCGCCTGCTCGCCATCGCCA
>JBGSZD010000281.1:0-4684 GCA_041750575.1 Thiobacillus sp.
GAGGTCGAAGCTGGCGTCGGCGAACGGCAGGTCGCGCGCATCGCCTTCCACCCAGTTCACTTCCGGACTGCTGTGCGCGCGTGCGAAATCCAGCCAGTCGGGATTGGGATCGAGCCCCGTTGCGATGAGATCGTCGGCGACGGCGTGGCGCGTGAACCAGCCGGTGCCGCAGCCGACGTCGAGCAGGCTGTCGCCGGGCCGTCCGGACAGGCCTTCCGAGGCCAGCCGGTATTCGGTTTCGCCGACCCAGCGCCCGCGCGGCGTGTCGTACCAGGCGTCGTAATCGGCGGGGGCCGTCACTCAGTGCCCAGCGGGTTGGCTGGCGCGCGCGTGGGCGTCGAAGCCGCCTTTTTTCTTCCAGCCTTCGATGCCGTCCTGCAGCACTTTCACGTTGTCATAGCCCAGCAGGCGCAGCGCGAACACCGCCTGCGCGGACAGCGAGCCGGAGTTGCAGTACATCACCACCATGCGGTCTTTCGGCAACTCGGCGCGACGCGCTACCGCCTGGCGCCAGTCGATGTTGATTGCGCCGGGGATGTGATCCTTGGCGTACTGGGCGGCGTCGCGCGCATCGACGATGAAGACTTTTTTCCAGTCCTCTTTCGGGATTTGCTCAGGCCAGATCAGGCTGCTGCCGTATTCGGCGAAGTCCATGTAGCCGGACAGCGCATCGACCACGACGGGATTCTCGTCGGCATAAGCAGGTGCGGCAAAAAGGGCGAGGCCGGCAAGGAGTACGGCAAGGGTTTTGTTCATGTGTGTTGACCAATAAAGGGAGATCAATCGCGCGCCGGATTCAGCCGCGGGTGCGTTTCCTCGCACGCCAGCAGCACGACCAGTCCGGACGCGAACATGGCGGCGGCGGTGAACCAGAAGCCGGCTTCGATGCCGCCGGCCAGCGCCGCTACCGCGCCCAGCAACAGCGCACCGATGCCGTAGCCGAGGTCGCGCCAGAAACGGTAGATGCCGATCGCCGAGCCGCGCCAGTTGGGGTGAGCGATGTCGGAGACGGAGGCGGACAGCGTCGGGTAGAGTAAGGCCATGCCGAAGCCCATGACGGCAGCGGCGAACGACCACCACAACTCGCCTTCACCCAGCAGCACCAGCGCGACCCCCGCGCCGCACAGCCACATGCCGGCGACGATGGGTTTCTTGCGGCCGACGCGGTCGGACCAGTGACCGGTGACAAACTGCGACAGCCCCCAGACGAAGCCGTAGACGCCGACCACCCAGCCAATACCAGCGAGGCTCAGGCCGTGCTGGTACAGATAAACCGGGAAGAACACCCACACCAGCGCGTCGACGAATTTCTCCACCAGACCGGCCTGACTGATCGAGGCCATGCGCGCATCGCGCCACGACATCAGGGTGAATACCTCCCAGGTGCTGGGGGTATCCGCGATGTTAGTCGGGTAGCGTGGCTTCGGGCCGGTCATCAAACCAGCGGCGTGTTTTTTGCCTTCGGCATGCGCCCACGGCAGGGTGTCCTTCACCCACAATAAGGTCAGCAAGCCTGCCAGCCCGATCACCACCAGGCCGAACAGCATCAGGCCTTCGCGCGGGCCGTAGGCGGTGGCGAGGTAGCCAGTGACGATGCCCGCGACCGCGACGCCAAAGTAGCCCGAGAATTCGTTGAGCCCGATGGTGAGACCACGCTGATCGGCGGTGGTGAGATCAAGCTTGGACGTCTGCGTCATCGACCAGGTCAGGCCCTGGTTCACGCCCAGCAGCACTGTCGCTGCAACGATCCAGCTCCAGCTCGGCGCATACAGGATCATGAACGGAATCGGCACGGCGGCGAGCCAGCCGATGAACAGGACTTTTTTCCTGCCGATGCGTTCGGACAGGCGGCCGGCGACGAAATTGAGCGTGCCCTTGACGAAGCCGAAGGCAGTGACGAAGGCCATCAGCATCATGAACGAACCCTTGGCCACGCCGAATTCGGATTCGGCGAGCGCGGGCACCACGGTGCGGAACATGCCGATGGTGAGGCCGACGAAAAACACCTGCACCAGTTGGTGCGAAAACTGGGCGAGATTGACGCGGATGCCGTATCGATACTCAAGCACGTTCTGCGAAAGCATCACGCTCAGCGCCCCAGGTTGAATGCGACCATGCGATCCATCTCTGCCGGTCGCGGCGGGATGGTCTCCGTCAGGGCGGCGACGAAGGCATCCTGGCTCATGGACAGCATGGGATTCCAGCGTTTCTCGTAGCCGATGGTCGAAGTGGGTTTGCCCGACATGCCCGCGCCGCAGACGCTGCCGGAGGTGTGGCCGGGATACAGCTCGACCTCGGCGGGCAGCGTCAGCAATTTCTGATGCACGCTGGCATAAATCTGCTCCGCCATTTCGGCTTCCTTGCCCGCCAGATCCGGCCGCCCGGCGCTACCGACGAACAGCGTATCGCCGGTGAGCACGAACCATGGCGTTTCGGTGCGACGCTTGTCGGTGACCAGCAGGCAGATCGAATCCGGCGTGTGGCCGGGGGTATGCAGCACATCGACGAAGACGTTGCCCACCTCGATGCGCTGGCCATCCTTCAGCGGCTCGAACGGATAGGCCACGCGGCTACTGTTCGCTTCATGCAGGCAGTATTTCGCGCCGGTTTTCTCGGCCAGCGCGCGGCCGCCGGAGAAATGGTCGGCATGCACATGGGTGTCGATCACGTGGGTGATCTTCACGTCCTGTTTGGCCGCCTCATCGATGAACCACTGCTCGTCGCCGGGCACCGGGTCGATGGCGACGCCGACATGGCAGGAGCCGCAGCCGAAGAAATAGGACAGGGTGGCGTCCTTGGCCAGCAATTGACGGAAGAACATGGGGGTCTCCTTTGGATAAATGGTTCAGGACTCGGCCAGCGGCAGTCCTGCCGCCTGCCATTCGGATGTGCCGTCGGCGATTTTCTGTGCGCGATAGCCGTGTTCTTTCAGTAGCGCCACCGCCTCGGCGGACATCATGCAGAACGGCCCACGGCAGTAAGCGACGATGTCCTTGTCGGCCGGCAGTTCCTTGATGCGCTGGCGGATTTCGTCGAGCGGCATCGAGCGCGCGAAGGGCAGATGGCCGCTGGCGTATTCGGCGGAAGGACGCACATCGATCACCACCACGTCGCCTCGCTTCGCCTTTTCCATCAGCGAGCGCCGCGTTTCGGCATCGAGCTTTTCCGGCGCGGCAAAAATCCGGTCCATCGCCAGCTTCAGTTCGACCAGATGCTCTTCCGCCACCGTGCGCAGGTTGACCCACAGCGCGCTGACGTCCTCGCCGGACAGGCGATAGGCGATGAAGCGCCCGTCGCGCTGCGCCTCGACCAGCCGCGCCGCCTTCAGCACCTTGAGGTGCGCGCTCGCCAGCTTGATGTCGATGCCGGCTTCAGCGGCCAGGGCTTCGACGGTCTTTTCCCCCTGCGCCAGAATCTCCAGTAGTTCCAGCCGCTTGGGGCTGGAAACCGCCTTGCCGATGCGGGCAACTTGTTCGTAGAGCAGGTCTTTAGTTTTGCGTTTATCCATGAAACGAACATTCGCACGATAATTAGAATGTTGCAAGGCAAATTTCTACCAGTCTGGTCGCTCAAAAAACTGTCCGCCTGAATTAACCGAAACTGACCCGGGTTACCATTAAGGCTTTCGTTCGACCGGAGCCCGTCATGCGCCCTCTTCTTCTCCTCGCCCTCCTCGTTCCCGCCGCGCTCGCCGGCTGCGCCACGCAACAAACGCTCGACGCGCAATCCGCAGCCTCCACGCGCGAAATCGACGCGATGAAGCAAGCCGTCGAACGCCTCGCCGCTGGCCAGCAGAGCATGGACGCGCGGCTGGCCAAACTGGAATCCGGCCAGGCGCTGATCGCCAGCCGCCTCGATGCCGGTGCCGGCACGCAGCACAACATCGATAGCCTGCGCACCCAGCTGGACGGCATGAACGGCCAGATCGCCAAAGCGCAGGAAACCGCCGAGGACGCCGTGAAAATCGCACGCGACAGCCGGCTGGTCAGCGGCAAGATCGTCGATTCGCTGCGGCTGAACGAAAGCATGATCTCCTACGCTTACGAACAGCCCGAGCTGACCGCGCAGGGACGTGCCGCGCTCGACAAACTGATCGCCGACGTGAAACCCAAACTGCCGCACGTCTTCGTCGAAATCATCGGCTACACCGACAACCAGAGCCTCGACAGCCAGAATCGCCGCATCGCGCTTGAGCGTGCCGAATCGGTACGCCGCTACCTGCACGAAACCGGCGGCATCCCGCTCGACCGCATGTCGACCATTTCTTACGGCGACCTGAAGCCCATCGCCAGCAACATCTCGTACGAAGGACGCGAGCAAAACCGGCGAGTGCTGGTGCAAGTGCTGAAGTAAAAAGCCGGGTACGACCGGCCGGTCGATCAGGCGCTGCCCTCTGGCTGATCGCGGCGTCGATCCCGCGTGGCTGGATTGACAGCCGTACTGGAAGTACTTATAAGTGAGAAACATTCTCATATAAGGCATTACTGATAAATGACCACGCCCGCGCACACCTTCCCCCTTCACGGCCCGGGTTTGCGCGGTGCGCGGCGCCCGCGCGTGGCCATCGTCGGCCGTACCGACAGCGGCAAACACAGCATTTTCCGCGCAGCCGCCAGCACCTCCACGCAGCACGAACGGCTGGCCGGGATCGGCCCCGCATATGAGGAATGTCTGGTCGAAGTCG
>JBGSZD010000282.1:0-2433 GCA_041750575.1 Thiobacillus sp.
CGGCATCGCGGCGGGCGCGCTGGTGCTGCTGGGCGTCACGCTCGGCAAACGGCTGTTCAGCAAACAGACTGCTGCCTGAGCTGCCGGTCGTGCCGCCGCGCCAGCAGCTGCGACGTCATCGCGCCGATCAGCGCCAGAAACATATCCCACTGCGTGTCCCACACGTCGCCCTGGGTAGCCAGAAACGCATCGGCATCCCCGCCGAGCGCCAGCGCCGAGCCCCACTCGACGAATTCATAACAGGCGGAAAACGCCAGCACCACCGACGTCGTCAGCAGAAACAGCCAGCCGCCCGGCCGCAGCGGCGTCTGCCGTAGCAGGATTTCACGCGCCAGCATCGCCGGAATGAAACCCTGCGCCAGATGGCCGAGCCGGTCGTAGTGGTTGCGCGCCAGATCAAACGTCTCCTGCGCCCAGAACCCCACTGGCACCCGCGCGTAGGTGTAATGCCCGCCCAGCATCAGGATCAGCCCGTGCACGAACAGCAGCCGCACCACCAGCGGCGTCAGCGGGAAACGGCGATGCGTGGCAAGCAGCAGCGGCAAGCCGATCATCACCGGCAATGTTTCAAGCACCCAGGTCAGGCGGTCGTAGGGGTTCACACCGGACACGATCAGCGCCGCCAGCGTCAGCAAGCCGAGCACCCGCGCCTCGGTTTGGCCCATTTTCATTCCCATGCCGGCGGTTTCCCTTCATGTTCCAGTTCGGCAAAGCGCGCCTCCAGCGCCTGCATCGTCGCCGCGCGGTCGCCCTGCCAGATCAACGGCTCGCCGACGAAACCGTCGGAAAAGAACGGCACCGGCAGCCAGTCGCCCTTGGGCAGCGCCTTGCCCAGCCCGTGCAGATAGATCGGGATCACCGGCACGTCCGGCGCATCCGCCATCAGATGCGCAATGCCGGACTTGAGCGCGCTGCGCTTTTCCGGCTCGCCGCGCGAGCCTTCGGGGAACAGGATCAGGATATCGCCCGCCTTGAGCGCTGCCTCGATGTGCGCCAAAGGCGCTGCGTCCAATTTAGAAGCGCCCGGCTTGGGCCGACGCGCCAGCGGCAGGATATGCATGATGTTGAGCGCGAACCAGGCAATGAAGGGATTGCGCAGAAAGTAATCCGCCGCCGCCACCGGTCGCACCCGGTGCAGTTGCGAAACCGGAAACAGGCTCATCAACAGCAGTGTGTCGAGATGGCTGTTGTGGTTGGCGGCGAGGATCGCCGGGCCGGTGAGCGGCAGCCGCTCGGCGTGGCGCAGGTTCACGCCGAGCACCAGTGCGAGGAAGGGGCGGACGATCAGCAAGAAGAAAGCGGCTTGCAGCCAGCGCGACATATCAGTTTTGCAAGGGCGGATGAGGCCGCAGGCCGTAATCCGCCGGATGCGACGACTGCATACCGTGGATTACGTGGAGTTTATGCCCTTTAGGGGACTCATCCGCCCTACACGTGTTCACCGCACCTTGCCCAGTCGTTCGGCCATTCGTGTTTGCCAACCCGGGCCGGTCGCTTTCCAGCGTTCGATCACATCCACCGGAAGGCGTAACGAAATCAGCTTGCGCGGATTGGCGGACAAAGGCCTGCCGCCTTTGTTGACAGTAGCGCGTGCGAGCATCTCATCAGTGAGTTCGGGCAGCTCTTCGTATTCCGCAGACTGCACGCTATGCGCGTCCACGCGTGCGAGGTCAGATTTCAAGGAGCGGCGCGATACGGGTTTGTTCTCGTTCATTGGCTTTCCTCATGCTGAATATATGGCGATCCGCGCCACGCGGCGTATACCCCACCACAATCATCCGGCCTTCGAGCAGGCCATAACAGAGGATGCGCGTCTCACCGTAATCCTTGCGCGTGTCCTCCACTTCCAGCGTAACGCCTGCGAATAGCCACTTGGCATCGGCGAAATCTAGCCCGCGCTCGGCCAGAGTCTTGTCGCGTTTGGCCGGATCGAAGGTGATAACCATACGGTTATTGTAGATACATTAACCGGCTGGAGCAAGCCAAAAATGTGTCGTCTGAAGCTGCTTCAATGTGCTATCAAATACGGTGCAATGCGCTTCGTTTATTGCACCCTACGCGAGCTGTCCCATGTTGTTGCCTGGCATTCGGCGTGGCGCAGGTTGACGCCCATCACGAAGGCGAGGAAAGGACGGGCGATCAACTGGAAGAATAAGGCATGCAGAAGACGTGCCAAGTAGTGAACCAAAGAACAACCCTCAATGCGTGCGCACGGAAAGCTCACATCACATCGAAACGAGCTGCTGCAAGGGCATAGTCTCGAAGATCAGAATCCAAAGTTTGATTACTTTGAATATCAGTAGTGTCCGGTTAAATTGAGCCGCACAGGCTGTGAAGCCACTATCGATGCGGGTTTTGAGCGATTCATGGGTGTCCACGATTTGAATTTCAATTTGCACATTTGCGATGCTTCCGGGTTTGATGAACCTGGAG
>JBGSZD010000283.1:0-6325 GCA_041750575.1 Thiobacillus sp.
CCAGGCCATGCCGGCCAGCAACGCCTGCGGCACCGATTTCACCGGCAGCAGTTTCTGGAACAGCGGTTTTACCGCGCGCCATAGCACCCCGCCGGCGCGCTCGAACACCAGCACCCACTGGCTGAATCCGGCCAGATACAGGCCGAGCAGAATCATTACGACCTGTGCCAGCACGAACAACAGCGTCTGCACCGGCATGAACTCGGCGAGCTTCAGCGATGCACCGAGCGTGCCGGCCAGCGCGCCGAAGATCACGTACGACGTCACCCGCCCGAGGTTGTAGGCCAGATGCAGGCGGAACGGCGGCGTGCTGCCATCGGCGCGAAAAGAAAATGCCGCGACGATGCCGCCGCACATACCGACGCAATGCACGCCGCCGAGCAGGCCCGCGAGCAGTGCGGTGAGAAGCGATAATTCGATCATGCTTGTTTATGGTTTCGGGATGCCAGCCACACCAGAATAAGCACCGGCAGCCCGATCAGCGCCGTGCCGGTAAAGAAATTCGCCCAGCCGTACGCATCGACGAACTCGCCGGAAAAGCCGGCGATGAACTTGGGCAACAGCAGCATCACCGAGGTGAACAGCGCGTACTGCGTCGCCGAATACGCCTGGTTCACCAGGCTGGATAGATAGGCGACGAAGGCAGACGACGCGATGCCCGCGGAGAGATTGTCCGCCGACACCGTGAACACCAGCGCGGAGACATCGTGCCCGCGCCCGGCCAGCCAGACGAACAGCAGATTGGTCGCGGCGGAGAGCACCGCGCCGAGAAACAGCGTGCGCATCACGCCGATGCGCAGGGTAAGGATGCCGCCCAGACCCGCGCCGACGATGGTCATGATCACACCGTAAACCTTGGAGACGGTCGCGACCTCGTCCTTGGTGAAGCCCAGCTCCTGATAGAAGGGATTGCTCATCACGCCCATCACCACGTCCGAAATACGGTAGGTGGCAATCAGCGCCAGCATCAGAAGCGCCTGCCATTTGTAACGCTGGATGAAATCGATGAAGGGCGACAGCACCGCGCTGTAGAACCACGCGGCCGCCGTCAGCACCCAACCACGCAATCCGGCGGTGGCGAAGCGTTCGCGCGTGTGCGCCTCGCGTTCGCAGGTAGCACGCGATATGCGATGTTCCGGTTCGCGGATGATCAGCGTCGTCAGCATGCCGACGACCATCAGCGCCGCCATCGCCGTGTACGCCACCTGCCAGGGGCGGAAATCGTAGGTCGCCTCGCTCGGGTCGACGCTCGCCGCGATCCACAGCGCACCCTCGCCCGCAGTGATCATCGCTATGCGGTAGCCCGCCTGATACGTTGCCGCCATCGCCCCCTGCTTTTCGGTTTCCACCGCCTCGATGCGGTAAGCGTCGAGCGCGATGTCCTGCGTCGCCGAAGCAAACGCCACCGCCAGCGCGAAAAACACCGTATGCGTCAGATTCAGCATTGGGTCGGTATTCGCCATCCCCAGCAGCGCGGCTGCAATGCAGATTTGCGACAGCAGCAGCCACGCCCGCCGCTTGCCTAGCCGCGCGGTGAGGAACGGCAGCGGCAACCGGTCCACCAGCGGCGACCACAAAAACTTGAAGCCATACGCCAGCCCCACCCAACTCAAATGCCCGATCGTCGCGCGCGCGATGCCCGCCTCGGAAAGCCAGAACGACAGCGTGCCCAGCACCAGCAGTAGCGGTAGCCCGGCGGAAAAACCGAGGAACATCATGCCGACGACGCGCGGGTGGGCGTAGACCTTGAGGGCGGTAAGCCAGGGGTGATTGTGTAAGGTCATGGGACGTAGTCGTAATCGACGATCAGCGGCGCGTGGTCGGAAAAGCGCTGCTCCTTGTAGACGCTGGCGGATCGGGCGGTTTTAGCAATTCCGGGCGTGGCGATCTGGTAGTCGATGCGCCAGCCGACGTTCTTGGCCCAGGCCTGTCCGCGATTGCTCCACCAGGTGTAGGCCTCGCCGGTGTGTTCCGGATAAAGCGTGCGGTAGACGTCGACCCAGCCGAGTTCGTCAAACAGGCGCGTCATCCAGGCGCGTTCTTCGGGCAGGAAGCCGGAATTCTTCTGGTTGGATTTCCAGTTCTTCAGGTCAACCTCTTTGTGGGCGATGTTCCAGTCGCCGCAGATGACGATTTCGCGGCCGGATTGGATCAGGGCTTCGAGGTGCGGGAAGAACACGTCCATGAAGCGGAACTTGGCCTGCTGGCGCTCTTCGCTGCTGGAGCCGGATGGCTGGTAGAGGGAGATGACGGCCAGATTCCCATAGTCGGCCTCGATGTATCGGCCCTCGGCGTCGAATTCGGCTACGTTCAGGCCTTCGACGATGCGCTGCGGCGGCTGGCGGGTGTAGACGCCGACGCCGCTGTAGCCTTTCTTTTCGGCGTAGTGGAAGGCGCCGGTGAGGCCGTCGCACTGGATGAATTCTGGCTTGAGGTCGGCCGCCTGCGCCTTGAGTTCCTGCACGCAGACAACGTCGGCGCGCTGGGTGGGCAGCCAGTCGAAGAAACCTTTGGTGGCGGCAGAACGGATGCCGTTGAGGTTGGCCGATATAATTCGCATTAAGATTGATTCAAG
This sequence comes from Thiobacillus sp., assembly GCA_041750575.1. Taxonomy (GTDB): domain Bacteria; phylum Pseudomonadota; class Gammaproteobacteria; order Burkholderiales; family Thiobacillaceae; genus Thiobacillus. Next base: position 2,576 of record JBGSZD010000283.1, read on the forward strand.
AAATTTACAAAAATGTCCGATTACAAAGCCGAGTTTGTGGAATTCGCCATAGCCTCGCAGGTCCTGTGCTTCGGCGAATTCAAGACCAAGGCGGGGCGCATGAGCCCCTACTTTTTCAATGCGGGGCTGTTCAACGACGGCGACAAGCTGAAACGGCTGGGCGAATTTTACGCGAAAGCCATTGTCGACTCGGGGATCGCGTTCGACGTGCTCTTCGGCCCGGCCTACAAGGGGATTCCGCTGGCGGCGAGCATTGCGATTGCGTTGGCTGGCATGGGCAGGAACGTGCCGTTTGCGTTCAATCGCAAGGAAGCCAAGGATCACGGCGAGGGCGGCACGGTGGTCGGCGCGGAACTGAAAGGCCGCGTGCTGATTGTGGACGATGTGATCTCGGCGGGCACTTCGGTGCGAGAATCGGTGGAACTGATTCGCGGCGCGGGTGCCCAACCGGCGGGTGTGGTGATCGCGCTGGACCGCATGGAGCGTGGGGTAGGTGCAAGCTCGGCGGTGCAGGAAGTGCGCGAGCAGGTTGGGATTCCGGTGGTGGCGGTGGTTACGCTGGATAATCTGGTTGAGTTTTTGGGACGCGATGCGAACAGACAAGCTGAATTGCAGGCCGTGGCAGGATACCGCGCAGCGTATGGCGTGTAGCCTGTTTGCGGCCGCTTTGCTGCTGACGGTGGGCACCGCGCAGGCGGCGATGTACCGCTGGGTGGACAGCCAGGGCCGCGTACATTACAGCGATACCCTGCCGCCGACCTACCAGAAAAGCGGCGCGTCCGAAATCAACAAGCAGGGCCTGGTCATCAAGCGCACGCAATCCGAAGAGGAGCGTCGCGCCGAGGCCGAGCGCAAGGCCGAGCAGCAACGCATACAGTTGGAGCAGCAAAAGCAGGCGCAGATGGACCGCGCGCTGACCCAGACCTACACCACTGAAGCAGAAATCGATCTGGCGCGTGACCGCGCGCTGGAACACCACAAGCTGGCGATCAATGGTGCTGAAATCCGTGCCAAGGCGGTGAATGCCAATGTGGTCGAGCTGAGAACGCGCATCGCCAATATCGGGAAGGCCGGCCGCAAAGTGCCTCCGAATATCCAGGATCAACTGGAGCAGGCGCTGAGAGAGAGCCGGGATCTGCAGCGCACGATCCGCACCAACGAATTGGCGCTGCTGCAGGTGCGCGAACGATACGAGGCCGACAAGCTTCGCTTCCGCGAACTGACCGCCAGGCCGTAAGGCCGCGATTTCGCCGTGGCCAAACAAGCGGCGACCAAACAAAAGGGGGGGCGGATTCGCCCCCCTTTGTTATTGCAGCCTGTTTCTATTCGAGCGGGCCTATTGCAGCTTGGCTTTCAGCAGGTCGTTGACCTGAGTTGGGTTGGCCTTGCCCTTGCTGGCTTTCATCACCTGGCCGACCAGCGCGTTAAAGGCCTTTTCCTTGCCGGCACGGAATTCCTCGACCGACTTCGGGTTGGCGGCGAGCACGTCGTCGATGATTTTTTCCAGTTCGCCGGAATCGGACATCTGCTTGAGGCCGCGTGCCTCGATGATGGCGTCGACTTCGCCGGCGCCTTCCCACAGACCCTCGAACACCTGCTTGGCGAGCTTGCCCGAGAGCGTGCCGTCCTGGATGCGCGCGATCAGCGTGCCGAGCTGCGCGGCGGAAACCGGGCTCGACGCGATGTCGAGTTCGGCTTTGTTGAGCGCAGCCGAGAGTTCGCCCATCACCCAGTTGGCGGCGAGCTTGCCTTGGCCGCAAGCCTTCGCGGCGGACTCGAAGTAGTCGGCCAGCGCGCGCGAGCCGGTCAGCACCGTCGCATCGTAGGGTGACATGCCGTAGTCGGCCTGGAACCGCGCCTGCATCGCGGCAGGCAGTTCGGGCAGCGCGGCGCGCACAGCTTCGATCCAGTTTTCGTCGAGCTTGACTGGCAACAGGTCGGGGTCGGGGAAATAGCGGTAATCGTGCGCGTCTTCCTTGCTGCGCATCATGCGCGTCTCGCCGGTGTTGGGGTCGAACAAGACCGTCGCTTGTTCAATGCGGCCGCCGTCTTCCAGCGTCTCGATCTGCCAGCGCACTTCATAGTCGATCGCCTGCTGCAGGAACTTGAAGGAATTGAGGTTCTTGATTTCGCGGCGGGTGCCGAATTCGGCCTGGCCGACCGGGCGCACCGAGACGTTGGCGTCGACGCGGAAACTGCCTTCCTGCATGTTGCCGTCGCAGATGCCGATCCAGGTCACCAGCGTATGCAGCGCGCGGGCGTAGGCGACGGCCTCGGCGGAGGAACGCATCTCCGGTTCGGAGACGATTTCCAGCAGCGGCGTGCCGGCGCGGTTGAGGTCGATGCCGCTCATGCCGTGGAAGTCTTCGTGCAGCGATTTGCCGGCGTCTTCTTCCATGTGGGCGCGGGTGAGGTGGATGACCCGCTCCTGAGCTTGTCCTGAGCCTGTCGAAGGGACCACGATGGTCAGCGCGCCGCCTTCGACGATGGGCTTGGCCAGCTGGCTGATCTGGTAGCCCTTGGGCAGGTCGGGGTAGAAGTAGTTTTTGCGGTCGAATACGTTGACGCGGTTGAGCGTAGCGTCGATGGCGAGGCCGAACTTGATCGCGCATTCCACCGCGCCCTTGTTCAATACCGGCAGCACGCCGGGCAGCGCGATGTCGACCGCGCTCGCCTGCGTGTTGGGCGCCGCGCCGAAGGCAGTGCTGCTGCCCGAGAAAATCTTGGACTTCGTGGCGAGCTGTGTGTGGACCTCCAGCCCGATAACGGTCTCCCACTTCATTTCAAACCCTCCGGTTGGCGGCTGTGCCAGTCGGTGGTGCGCTGGTACTGGTGCGCGACATTGAGCATCTTCGCCTCGGAAAAATAGTTGCCAACCAGTTGCAGGCCGATCGGCAGGCCCTTGCCGTCGAAGCCGCACGGCAGCGACATGCCGGGCAGGCCGGCGAGGTTGGCGGGAATGGTGTAGAGATCGTTCAGATACATCTCAACCGGATCGTCGGATTTTTCGCCCAGCTTGAATGCGGTGCCGGGCGCGGTTGGGCCGAGGATGACGTCGCAGACCTTGAACGCTTCATTGAAATCGTCGGCGATCAGGCGGCGGATTTTCTGCGCCTGCAGGTAGTAGGCGTCGTAATAGCCGTGCGAGAGCACGTAAGCGCCGATCAGGATTCGGCGCTTGACCTCCGCGCCAAAGCCCTGCGCGCGGGTTTTGCAGTACATGTCGTCTAGATTGGCATACTCCGGCGCGCGGTAGCCGTAGCGCACGCCGTCGAAGCGCGACAGGTTGGACGAGGCTTCGGCCGGGGCCAGCACGTAATAAACGGGGATCGCAAGCTTCGAATTGGCGAGCGAAATCTCGACGGTGGTCGCGCCGAGCTTTTTCAGCTCGGCCACCGCCGCGTCCACCGCTGTCGCGACTTCATTGTTCAGTCCTTCGGCGAAGAATTCGCGCGGCAGGCCGACGCGCAGGCCGGTCAGGGGCTTGTCGAGGTCGCGCGTGTAATCTTCCTTCTCGCGGTCGAGGCTGGTCGAGTCCTTGGGATCGAAGCCAGTCATCACGTTGAGCAGCAGCGCGCAGTCCTTGGCCGAGGGCGCCATCGGACCGGCCTGATCCAGACTCGACGCGAACGCGATCATGCCGTAACGCGACACCAGGCCGTAAGTGGGCTTGAGGCCGGTGATCCCGCATAAAGCAGCAGGCTGGCGGATCGAGCCGCCGGTGTCGGTGCCGGTGGCGGCGGGCGCCAT
>JBGSZD010000284.1:0-7663 GCA_041750575.1 Thiobacillus sp.
TTTGTTACAGATATTGTCGGTCTCGGTTTTCGAGAAAACCCTTATTTCATGCGCCCTGCAGCCAGACACCACCAGAAGCATTCCGCTGCCACCAGATAACCAACTGATTTTGTTTGATTTTTAACCGGACACTACTGATGCCTGCTCTGGAAAAACTCTTGGAGGAACACCTGTCGCGAAAGCAGGACCATTCCACCCGCATCAATAATGTCGTAGCGTTTCTGGCGTGGCGGGAAAAAACGGGGATCTGAGCTTGAGCCCACCCAATTCATCATCGCTTCCACCATCGAAAAAAGGAGAAAATGATGCAGAGGCTAATTGTCAAAAGCCTGTTTTTCGGTCTGGCTGCTGGCATCGCAGGGGGGGGCATAACGGCCATTGGAGCGAGCTTAGGCATTGCATCCTTTGCTGCGATCTGGCCAGTGCTGACGACATGCACGGTTGTGGGTGCGCTGGTACATCATGCCAAGCAAGCAATCACCAGCCTGATCGTTAACCGCATGCATACACTGAAAAATCACGTCGAAAGGATTCGGCGGGATGTTGGCGACATCCATGGGCTTGTCCGGCTTGGCCCTTACACCCAGGATTTGCCCCTGCCAATGGGCGGAGGCTGGGCATTGACTGGTGACTCCGCCGCCCTGCTGGCACGTGAAGTACAAACACGGAAACCCGAATCGATTCTGGAACTCGGATCGGGCGTTTCAACCCTGATTCTTGGGCAAATTCTCAAAAAGAACGGGCAAGGCCACCTGCTCTCGATCGATCATGACCCGGTCTGGGCCAACCAGACACGCAGCCATGTGGAGTTTCTGGGGCTGCAGGATTTCGTCTCCATCGTCGAGGCCCCCCTGAAAAGCATCACCCTGGGAAACCAGTCGTACGAATGGTATGACATTCCAGGCAGCAGCCTGGACCGGCTGGGACCGATAGACCTGTTGCTGGTGGATGGCCCTCCTCAGGCTAAAAACAATCCGCAGGCAACAAGATATCCTGCGCTCCCGCTCCTGCGCGAACGTCTGTCGCAAAAAGCGTTGGTATTTGTGGACGACGCAAACCGTGCAGCCGAATCAAACATGGTCGACAGATGGAAGACTGAAGACCCTGGATGGCGCGACCGCTGGTTCGATACGGTGGATGGCGTCTGTCTCCTGACCCGGGCGCCGTAAACTTTTTTCAAGCCCGTCCTGAAAATGCTTTTCAACTCCTACGAGTTTCTGTTCCTGTATCTCCCGGTCACTTTCGCGGCCTTTTTTGCGATTGGCCGGTACAGCCGCGCCCTCGCCGCACTCTGGCTGTTTGCCGCCTCGCTGTTTTTCTATGGCTGGTGGAATCCGGCATACGTTGGGTTGCTGATTGCCTCGATCCTGTTCAATTTCGGCCTGGGCTCAGCCATTTCCAGGGAACACCAAAACGGCAACGTGGCACGAAAGAAGGCCTTGCTGGCGATAGCGGTAACGACGAATCTTGCCCTGCTTGCCTATTACAAGTACGCCAATTTCTTTCTGGATAACGCCAGCCAGTTCCTGGACCTGGGCTGGACAATGGAGACGGTCATTCTGCCGCTGGGCATTTCTTTCTTTACGTTCACCCAGATCGCGTTTCTGGTGGATGCCTATCGGGGCGAGGTCAAGGAACGCAACTTCATTCACTACGGCTTGTTCGTCACCTATTTCCCCCACCTGATCGCCGGTCCCGTCCTGCATCACAAGGAAATGATGCCGCAGTTCGCGCTCGAGAAAACCTATCGTCCGCACTGGGAAAACCTCTCCGTCGGGTCGACGGTCTTTGCGCTGGGCCTGTTCAAGAAACTCGTTCTCGCCGACGGCATCGCGCCATTAGCGGCACCTGTTTTCGACGCCGCAGCCAGCGGCCAGACGCTCACACTTCTCGAAGCCTGGAGCGGCGCACTGGCTTACACTCTGCAGCTGTATTTCGACTTCTCCGGTTACTCGGATATGGCCATCGGCCTGTCGCGCATGTTCGGCATCCGCCTGCCGCTCAATTTCAATTCACCCTACAAAGCTGCCAGCATCGTCGATTTCTGGCGCCGTTGGCACATGACCCTGTCGCGCTTCCTGCGCGACTACCTGTACTTTGCCCTGGGCGGCAACCGCAAAGGTATCGTCCGGCGCTATGTGAATCTGATGGCCACCATGCTGCTTGGCGGACTGTGGCATGGTGCTGGCTGGACTTTCATCATCTGGGGGGGGCTGCACGGACTGTACCTTTGCCTCAATCATGCCTGGATCGCGCTACGCTCACGCCTGGTCGGCAGTCGGGCGGCGGGTCGCCCTGAACGCTTTGCCGGCTGGCTGCTGACCTTTGTCGCCGTGGTGGTGGGCTGGGTATTCTTCCGTGCCCACGATACCAACTCGGCCCTGTCCATACTTCAGGCTATGACGGGAAGCAACGGCATTGTCGTTCCCAACAACTGGCCAGGCGCCTGGTATCTTTACGGAATGCTGCACAAGTTGGGGCTCGCTGTGCAGGTGGGCGCTCCGGTCAGCCAGTTCGATCCGCTTGGCCAGGGTCCCTACTGGATCTCCGCCCTGCTCGCCATTGCCTGGTTCATGCCCAATACCCAGCAATTCATGGCGCGCTTCAATCCTGCCCTGGAAACCGTGGCGGCCCTGCCCAATCGTCCGCTCTGGTCCCCCAGTCGGGGATGGGCGATATCCATCAGTGTTCTGACCGTGGTGGCCATGATGCAGTTGACCCGGGTCAGCGAATTCCTTTATTTCCAGTTCTGATGGCACACGTATCCCAATCCAGCCCGCACCGGACATTCGTCATTCTGTTTGTACTGGTATCTGCGCTAACCTGTATCGCGGCGATCGGTCTCAACAGCGTGGTTGATCCGCTGTGGTATTTCGGTGGCAATCAGCTCACAGGGAAGAACTATGCCTTCAACGAGCGGCAATCCAAGCTCAATCTGTTGTTGCAAGACCCGGAACGATACAACTGCCTGATTTTTGGCAGTTCGCGCAGCACCCTGCTGCCCGCCGACGCCCTTGCGCCCTACCAGTGTTTCAATCTCGCCTTCTCGGGTGGACAGATCGAGGAATTCATCGCCTTTGCGCATTACCTGAAACGCAAAGGGCTGCGCCCCCGCTACGTCGTGGTCGGAGTGGATGGCTTCAATTTTCTGGAAAGCGGGCGTGATGCCTTAAGCATCCCCGAGCATGTCAGGCACATGCAGGCGGCACCCTCGTTTCTCCGATCCTATCTGTCCCTGGACGCCCTGCATCTCACCCTGCGCACACTCACGGATGATTCGCCGCTTCCACGTTACTATGATCGACACTTCGATGCCCTGATCAAACGCGATGTACCGGCTTTTCGTCCCGAGCGCAGCATCGAAGGCGAAGGCCTGCGCCGCGCGAATTCGGAAACCCGCCGCAAACAGCATTTTGTTTCCGGCAACGCCAAGCGCTACGCTCAACTGGCCACTGTGTTCCCCGACGCTTTGGTTGTCGCCTATGTGCCGCCTGTCAGTGCCTGGCATGTGGCCGACATGGACAAGAATGGCGTATTGCCGGGTTATATTGACGCCTTATATGCAACCGCATCCAGCTTCCCGGTCTTCATCGATTTCTCCATGCCCTCATCCGTCACATGGCGTACCGACAATACCTATGATGGCTCCCATTACGGTCCGGAAGTGAATCGCTCGATTGCACGCACGCTACTCGCCGGCGCGCCGCAGGAATGGGGCAGCGCACCAACAACCATTGGGTTGACGGCCTATCACCAACGCTACAGGGCCGCGCTCGACCGATTCGCACGACGCCCCGTTGCTGCCCGCTGAGCGCATCCGATGCCTATCGATCCGCTGACCTCTCTGCTTCACCGACAGTCCGCCCAGCATGGTCCCGTCATGTTGATGTACCACGCGATCCGTCCCGGCAACTCCCGGCAAGCATGGCCATGGGCACTGTCCATGAGTCAATTCTGCGATCAACTCGACTTTCTGGTGGCCGAAGGCTATGCCACGCCGACGATGGACGAATTGCTCAGCAACCCCAAGCACAAGCAAGGACGTACCGCCGTCATCACCTTCGATGATGGCTATGCAGACAATCTCGCCGCCTGCGAAGCAATGCTGAAACGCGGGATGCGGGCCACCTGGTTCGTTGTGTCAGGTTCAGTTGGGCGCGAGCCCGTCTGGCCTGCCGACGGACGTCCGTCAGGACGCCTGCTGAATGCAGACGAACTGCGAGAGATGCGTGAAAGCGGCATGGAAATCGGTTCCCATACGGTGAATCACGTGCGCCTGACCGAGCTCGACGATGCACGCCTGATGCAGGAGGTGACCGACTCCAAGGCCATGCTTGAGGACCATGTCGGCAACGCCGTAGGCAGTTTCGCTTACCCTTACGGCGCTTGGGACAAACGTTGCGCCGAAGCCGTGCGACAGGCTGGTTATCGCGCCGCCTGCACGACCCGTACTGGATGGGCGCTGCGCGACAACGATCCGTACCAGTTGCGTCGGCTCACCGTATTCAATACCGACACGGCCAGTTCGCTGGCGCGCAAACTGAGTTTGGGCAGCCACGACGTTCGCTGGCGCGATATTGCGCGCCATGCGTTGCTGCAGCTGCGGCGAGCGAAACAGCTTTGACCTTGATACCCATGCAACCGAATCCCGCCATCTCCATCGTCATGCCCTGCTACAACGCAGCGGCCCATTTGCCCCTGAGCGTCGGGAGCGTGCTGGCGCAAACCCGAGGCGACTGGGAGTTGATCATCGTCGACGATGGCTCGAAAGACCTGTCCTGGCAGACGCTCCAGCATCTTGCCGCCCAGGATTCACGTATACGGATATTCCAGCAGCCCAATGCCGGGGCCGCGGCAGCCCGCAATCGCGCGCTACGGGATGCGCGCGGCGCGCGCATCGCATTTCTGGATTCCGACGACACCTGGCACCCCGAATTTCTCGAGGCAATGACAACCGCACTCGACGCCGACCCCGTTGCCGGAATTGCCTATTGCGGCTGGCAGAACATTGGTCTGGGAGAGGGGCGCGATGAACCTTTCATTCCCCCCGAATACGAGAACAGCAGCAAGATCGAGTCGCTGCTTGGCGGCTGTCGATGGCCCATTCACGGTGCACTAGTACGCAGTCAGATCATCAAGGATGCCGGCAGCTTCGATGAAACACTGAGCTCTTGCATGGACTACGATCTCTGGCTTCGCCTGGGCGCCCTCCATCGGCTGGTGCGCGTGCCGCGCGTACTCGCCTATTACCATCACCATGGCGGCGAGCAGATCACCCGGAACCGCGCGCGCATCGCCATCAATCATTGGCGAGCGCAGCAGAAATTCCTGCAAGCCAACCCTTCGGTGCTCGCTTCGCTCGACGCACAGCGCATCGGCCAGCTGACATCCGGCGAATTATTGCAGCGCGGCTATGCCTCCTACTGGAAGCGCGACCTGCCTGCCGCCCGGCAAATATTTCGTGCCGTAATGAAACAGGGCTATGGCACACTCGGGGACTGGAAATATATGCTGCCCGCCTGGTTGCCTGAATCCTGGCATCGCTGGCTGATCGGGCAGCGCGACAGGGAAGAGCATAAAACCGATGGACAATCTTGATCCCGCGCCGATCTCCGCGGCCATGCCCTTGATTACCGCCACCCGCTGCTTAAGTACCAAACCAGCGGGGGTTGCCACCCTGGCAAGCCAGATCCTGCGTGCGCCACATCATCGCCCATAAGGCCCTACCATGTCCCTGCTCACGTTCGCCTTTTGTACCTATAACCGCGCCGATCGCCTCGAAAAGCTTATTGCTGCCATGCGGGCGCAGGCCTGCCCCGTGCCGTTCGAAATCCTCGCCGTCAACAACAACAGCAGCGACGATACGACCGGGGCACTGGCGCGGCTGGCTCAACTACCCGGGCCGACCTTGCGCTGGGTCACCGAGCCGATTCAGGGCATCGTCGCCGCCCGCAACCGCGCGATTGAGGAATCGATCAACAGCGACATCATGGTGTTCATCGACGACGACGAGACGCCCCTGCCCGGCATCCTGGACGCTGCGGCGCACGCCATCCTGAACGAAGGAGCGCAATGCGCCGGTGGACGGGTCGAGATGGATTTCTCCCATCATCCCCGCCCGGCGTGGCTGGGCGACGAACTACTGGGTTTTCTGGCAGCCGTCGATCACGGCACCGAAGCGTTCTGGATCGAGGATGCCTCCACCCCGATCTGGACCGCCAACGTCGCCTACGACATGCGCCTGTTCCGCGACGACCCCGAACTGCGGTTCGACAAGCGCTACGACCGCAAAGGCAATGTCGTCGGCGGCGGCTCGGATGCCATCATGTTTCGCACGCTGCTCGAGCGCAAGGTGCGTATCCGCTACTGCCCGGGCATGGGCGTGCTGCATGCGGTCGAACCCTGGCGGCTGACGCGTGGCTACTTTCTCAAACTGCATTACCGTGCCGGTTTGCGCCACGGGCAGCATCAGTTGCCCGCCTATCGCAAGACTGTGCTGGGGCTGCCACCCTTTCTCGTCGCCCAGTTTCTGCGGCAGGCCGTCAAGGCGATCGGCATGCAGTTTGCCGGGCGGCCCGGGTCTCTGCGCCAGGGCATGAATGCATCTCATACTCTGGGTGCCCTGATGGGCTACCGCTCGCGCTCGTGACGCAGCTCACCGTCCTCATCTGCACCCACAATCGCGCCGATTTGCTCGATCGGGTGCTGGCCTCGATTAATGCAGCCGAACGTCCCGCCATGCCAGTGCGGATTCTGGTGGCCGCCAACGCCTGTACCGACGATACCGTCGCGCGGATGCTGGCGTATCAGGCTCAACAAGACGCGAAAGGCTGGCTGCCCCTGCGGCTGATCGAGGTGCTCACCCCCGGCAAGTCGCATGCTCTGAACCACGCCATTCCCGAAATCGACACTGAACTCACCGCCTTTGTCGACGACGACCACCGGGTCGATAAACACTATCTGGTTGCCATCGAACAGGCGGCCCGGACCTGGCCGGATGCCGGCCTGTATTGCGGCCGTATCCTGCCCGACTGGGATGGCAGCGAACCGGCATGGGTGCACGACGTAGGTCCATATCGGATTTATCCTCTGCCGGTTCCGCGCTATGACCAGGAGCGCCAACCCAAGACAATCACCGCGGAGGAGGGTCCCATCCCCGGCGGCGGTAATCTGGTGGTGCGGCACCCGGTGTTCGAACTGGCGGGGAAATTTTCCACCGAACTGGGTCCGCACGGGCACGACCTGGGCGGCGGCGAGGACAGCGAATATGTGCTCCGCGCCATGGCGCGCGGCGTTCGCTGCCAGTACACCCCGGACATGGTGCAACACCATTACGTCGACACCGAGCGGCTCAAGCTCAGCTATCTGCTGAAGAAAGGCTATCAGCGCACTCGCTCCACCTCGCGTATACACGGTAACGGCCGGGTAGCCCTTTTCATGTGGCGCAAGCTGGCGGAATACAGTTTTCACAGCGTGTTCAGCCTGTCGTGGGCCAAGCGCCGCTTCTACTGGGTGCGAACCGCCGCCGCGCTAGGCGAGGTACAGGGACGGCGCGAGTCCGGTCATCGTGGTCAGGGGCTGGACCTTCCTCCCGATCGCGGCATGCTGGGCGTGGAAACCCTGGCATTGCTGACCGCGGCGTGCGGCCTGGTGGCCTGGCTGG
>JBGSZD010000285.1:0-3078 GCA_041750575.1 Thiobacillus sp.
AGGCCGCCGAGCGCGCCGGCCAGCAACGCGAAGAGCGCCATCTGAACAATCCGTCCTGGCGAAAACTTGGGTCGTTCGCGATGGCGGCGGCCGAGGTACCGGCCCAGCGCCCAGCCAGCCAGCCAGGGCGGCAAATAGATCAGCATGCCCCACAGCACCCAGCCCTTGAGCGTAATTCGTTCGAGCTGATCGGCGCCTGCATAGAAGCCGTAGGCGATGAGCCAGGCTGACAGCAGCGCGGGCAGCACCACCAGGGCCAGCACGCCGCTTTGACGGGTGAAGAAAGGACGGTTCTGATAAGCGCCGCGACTGCCGAGATTGAGGCCGATGAACAGCATGGCGATAAAAATGCAGGCAATGCCACCGGCGAACAGCGGGAACAGATGGGCCGGCGCATCGGGGTTGCCGTTTTCCCAGCCGGTGAGCCAGCGCGCAAACCACACCAGCAGGCGCGGCAACAGCAGCAGGCTGCCGAGCGTCAGCAACAGCAGGGTGAGGTTGAGATAGAGATTGCGCAGGTAAGTGGCGACAGCAGTGAGCGTATCGGCGGAAAAGAAGCTGGCCTTGGGAGTAAGGTAATTGCTGTAGCTGCGGAGGAAGCGGATCGCCGGATTTTCCTCGCCGCCGGTTTTGAGTTTGTCTTCGGCGTCTTCGACGCGGCCGTTGCATTTGAGATGGATGAAGGCCGACAGCCAGCCGCCGATGTAGCCGCCGCCCGAAACGCACGACAGATAGTCGAAATGCCGCAGCAGCCGCAGTTCGGCCAGTGCCTGGGTGATGCCCAGATTGAAGGTGGCGCTGCGGATGCCGCCGCCGGAAAACGCCAGCCCGGCCAGCGGTCGCTCGGGGCCATCGTTGCGGCCATCGGGCTCGCGGATGGCGGCACGCTCCTGCGCATGGACGCTGTACCAGTCGAGCGAGGTTGGGGCGTCGGCCATGGGCTTTACCAAACCATGATCGAGGTTTCGGCAGCCGCTTCCGCGTAATACAGGCGGATGCCGATTTGATAACGTCGACCATTGATCAAACGCATGTCGATGCGGGCGTTCAAGTCGGTGCCGCTGTCATCGTTGCCGGCAATTTGCACGTTGCCGGACGGCGTGACTTCGAACAGCACCATGACCGTATCCGAGGTGCCAAAGGTGCCGATGCGATAGGTGCGGGTGCGCTTGGGCGTGAAGCTGAACACGCGGGTCTGGCCGGCCTTGATCGCCAGCTTCTGCGACAGGCCGACTTCCAGTTTGGGAATGACTTCCTTGGGTTTGATGCCGGGATAGGATTCGACGATCCAGGATTTATCCGCAGCGGACAGTCCACCTTTGGGACGCAAGCCTTTGCGGTAGGCCGCAGGCTCGACGATCAGGCCGGAGCCGAACGCATATTCCATGACCGAGTCGGGGTCCCAACTGGTGCCTTTGACTTCAGCGGGCGGGATTTTCCGCAGGATGTTCCATTCGATCTGCTGAAGATCCCAGTTGTTGGGTGGGCCCTTGAAGTATTTCTTGACCGCATCGGTATCCTAGGTGATGCCGGCGTAGGGGTTCTGGTGCTCGTGCTCCAAACCGATCGCATGGCCGATTTCATGCAGCGCGGTGTCGCGTCCGTAGGGGGTGTCGAGCGCCCAGCCGAAATTCATGGTGCGGGCCAGCGGGTCGCGGATATTCAGCGTGTCGCGCCCGACGTACGACCACGAGCCGTCGTCGGCATCGAAGCCGATGCGGATGGTGGCGTCCTCGGGACGGCTCGCTTCCTTGAAGCTGATGCCGATGCCGAGCTTGAACCAGGCCTGGAAGGCGGCGCCGACTTCGCGGATATCCGCCGCATTGCCACGCCAGGCGGCAGGCACGGCATCGCCCGACTTGAAGCAGTAATAGGTGACCTGCGTGCCGTTCACCCATTTTTTGCCGCCGTGGATGATGGCACGCGCGCGCATGGCATCGACGGCGGAGTCGAAATGCCGGGGGTTCTGGATGGGCTGCGAACAATAGCGAATCGCCGCGGGGTCGGCTTTTCTGGATGAGGATTTCGCGGTTTTGGGTGGTTTGGGCATGGGGTTCTCCTAAGTGCCGACCGGCACGAGATATTTGCTGTGGCACCAGCCGACGATGTCCATCACGCCGTTGACTTCGCCGACCACGTCAACCTGCCACCACAGCCCCTGCTTCAGGAGCACTTCGACCTCGGTGCCGACCGGCAAGGGCGTGCCCGGCAGCGCGGCAAAGTCGGGGCCGGCGCCGCTGCGTACAAACAGCCGGGCGGAGGTACGGTAGCGTTCGGGGTGGTCGTCGCCGCGACCCATAAGGCGCGCGCGCACCGATTCCATCGGAAAATCCGGGCCCGGGTCGACCTTGCGGCCGGGGGCGATGTCGTCGTGCCCCAGCACATCGGCGAGGCCGTAGTGCTCGACCAGCGCCATGCCGCATTCCAGCGTGGCTTCGATCTGCGCCGGGGTGTAGGCATGCCAGCCACTGGGCGCGGTACCGGGCGGTTCGTTTTTGTGGGGGGCGACGGTGACGACGCTGTCGGGGTAAGCCTTGCGGCTGGCTTTGGATACCCACTTGCCGCCGCTCCGGATCAGGATGCCGGCATTGTCGAGCTCGATGCCGATGCTATGGCGATTGAGCCCGGAATAACTGCCCCAGCGCGATTGGCCGGCATGCCAGGCCTCGCGGTCGAACGGCACCATCTGGGTGACCGTGCCGTCGCGCGCGATCACCAGATGCGCCGAAACCTTGGATTTTGGGTCGCGGAACCAGCTGATGGTCCCCGCCGCACTGCTGCCGCCGGTGTAGTGGACGATCAGAAAGCGCGGCGTAATCGTTCCGCCCGCATGCGGACTGGCGATATACGGCGCCGCCTGGCCATCGTCCCGCAGCAGGCGGTGATTGCGGATTTTCATTGTTTTGTCCCCCCGTGATGGGTTCGCCGCGCGGCGGGACAGGTCAATCGCGATTCAGGCGCCTGCCGTGCGGTGAGTGACCCTCACCATAGGACAAAGACTTAACGATTGATATACAACTTTAGTTGTAGGCGGAGGGCGTCAGGACGGGCTGGAGGCGAAGCGCTGCGGGCCGTCGC
>JBGSZD010000286.1:0-4507 GCA_041750575.1 Thiobacillus sp.
GGTGGCGACCACCACCGATTCGGCGCCGGCCTCCAGGGCCCGCTCCAGCACCCGCAGCACCATCGGCTTGCCGCCAATGTCCGCCAGCGGCTTGCCCGGCAGGCGGCTTGAGGCATAGCGTGCGGGAATGACGACGCGGAAATGCATGAGCGCTCAGCGCTGGCCGTGGATTTCGTCAGACTCCAGCGCCCGGGCGTCTTCCGGCAGCATCACCGGAATGTCGTCGCGGATGGGATAGGCCAGGCGGCAGGCGTGGCACACCAGTTCCTGGGCGGATTTTTTCCAGTCGAGCGGGCCTTTGCAGACCGGGCAGACCAGGATTTCAAGTAGCTTTGGGTTCATCGATGAGGTTCCTGTAAAGCGGTGAGGTATCAGCCACGTCGGGCTGTTGCGATTTGCTTTGATAAAGATGGATGTCAGCGACCGAGAGCAACGTCATCAGGTCGTGGCCGTCGCGCGGCGCGTGGCTGACGCCCAGGCTCACCGCCATCGGCAGGCCGTTGCTGCTGCTCCAGGCTTCGGTGCGAGACTCGATGCGCTCGTAAATCTGGTGGATGGCCGTCTCATCGCGCTGCGGCAGGATGGCGACGAACTCGTCGCCGCCCCAGCGGCCGCACACACCCATCTCGGCCGACTCGCTGAAGATTTGCGCAAACTCGGCCAGCACGCGGTCTCCCACGCCATGGCCGTAGCGGTCGTTGACCGCTTTGAATTGATTGAGGTCGGCGAACAGAACAGTGGCCGGAACGCCGGTATTCGCCTTGTCGAAAATGCTGTCTGCCGCTGCCAGCAGGCCGTGGCGGTTGAGCAGGCCGGTCAGCGCATCGAAGCGGCTGCGGTAATCCAGCTGGCGGCGCTGTCCCTCGATGCGGCCCATCAGAATGTAGGCATACAAGGCCAGGGTGACCCAGAACACGCCGAAAAACACATCGCCTGCGTTGACGTCAAAGCCGCCCAGGCGATAGCGGAAAGCGAAGGAAATCGCCATGCCGAGAAAAGCGCCGCCCAGCACTTCGGCGAACAGGCGCATGCCATAGCGCATGCCGTTGCCCAGCAGCACCATCAGAAAGGCCAGCGCGGACGGCGGGATCGGATTGGGATCGTGAATCACGCACAGGGTGACGATGATCAGATCGGCGGTCATGGCGCTGCGGATTTTCGTGAGCGAGACGCCGCTCAGCGCCTGGCGGAAAAACCAGGTGTTGATGACGAAATAAACGCCCAGCGCGATCAGCAGCTGCTCGATGCTGAACAGCACCGGCGGCACGGTGTCGAGCGTCGAGAAATAAATGACGGCCAGTGAGAAAAACAGATAGCGGGTGAAGAATTGCGTGACGATTTCGGAGCGGTCGGGGACCCAGAAACCGGCGTCGTCGGATTCCGCTTCCCAGCGGCAAGGGTGACGGCGGTCGCCCCAGTCTGCATATTGTTTTCCCATGCAACTCTCCCTTGGACATGCGTGCGCGGTGTGACTATCGTTCGATGCGCGCGCTCAACCAGTCGATGAATCCGGTTTCGGGGGCCACATCGAGTTGCACCGCCCACCAGTCGGCTCCTGCAAACATCAGGCATTTTACCGCGTCTTTTTCAGTCATCAGCACCGCGCCGTCGGCAGGCAGGTCGCCAGGCTGAAAAGCATGATGATCGGCAAACGTGCGCGGCGCAAAGCGGATGCCATGAGCCGACAGCATGTCGAAAAACCCCTGAGGCTGGCCGATGCCCGTCGCGGCCAGCCATTCGAGGCTTGGCAGATCATGCAGCGGCTTTTTATCCTGAGGCATGCGCAGGCGATACGCCTGGCCAGCCGTGTAATCGGCGCGCCAGCTTGTCGCCGCAGGATACGCACGCGTCTGTGCTGTGCCGCGCACCACCTGGATGATGGCATCCACGCTGCGCAAGCGGTTGCGCGGTTCGCGCAGCGGTCCCGCCGGCAAAGGCCAGCCATTGCCGAGTCCAGTGGCAGCGTCGATCACTGCCAGTTCGATATCGCGCCGCAAGCGGTAATGCTGCAGGCCGTCGTCCGACACGATCACGTCAATCCCGGGATAGCGCGCCAGCAGGGTGCGCGTTGCCGCCACCCGGTCGCGCCCCACCACTACCGGCGCGGCGGTCTTAACGTGGATCAGCAAAGGTTCGTCGCCCACTTCCGCCGGCGGGCTGTCGGATCGCACCTCGACACAGCCTTGTGCCGCTCCGCCGTAACCGCGGCTGACCACGCCCGGACGATAGCCCTGATCGCGCAGCCAGTTCACCAGCCAGATCACCAAAGGCGTTTTGCCGCTGCCGCCGGCGGTGATATTGCCGACCACGATCACCGGCACGCCAACGCCAACGGCGTTCAGCCAGCCGCGCCGATATGCCAGGCGACGCAGGGTGGACACCCCGGAAAACAGGGCGGCGAGCGGAAGAAGAAGCACTGTGAGCACGCCGGTGCGTGTCCACAGTGTGTGCAAGGACGGCATGGCGCGCCCGTTTAAGGCGCGGTTTGGGTGGCGAAGGTAATCCGCGTGAGGCCGACGCGGCGCGCCGCCTCCATCACGTTGATCACCGACTGATGCGCGGCCCGCGCATCGGCATTGATCACGATCACCGGCTCGGTCTGGTTGCCGGCGGCTTTCTTCAGCGCGGCAGCCAGTTGGTCGACTGTCGCATCGCCGATGGTGGTGCTGTCGATCTGGTAGCGGCCGTTTTCGGCCACCGCCACTTCGATCTGCTTGGGCGGGTTCGGCGTTTGTTCGGCGCTGCTGGTGGGCAGATTGATCTTGAGTTCGGCGAAGCGCGCGTAGGTGGTGGTCACCGCCAGAAAAATCACGATGACGAGCAGGATGTCGATGAACGGAATCAGGTTGATTTCCGGGTAATCCTCGCGGCGTCCCTTGCGAAAATTCATGCTGCTTTACTTCCGGTCGCCGTGAACGATTTCCACCAGCTTGATCGCCTGCTGCTCCATGTCGACCACCAGCGCTTCGACCTTGCGGCGAAAGTGACGGTAGAAGGTCATCGCCGGAATGGCCACGATGAGGCCGAAGGCGGTGTTGTAGAGCGCGATCGAGATGCCGTGCGCGAGTTCGGCGGGATTGGTGCCGCCGGCGGTTTGCGCGCCGAAGATTTCGATCATGCCGATCACGGTGCCGAACAGGCCAAGCAGCGGCGCCATGCTGGCGATGGTGCCGAGCGAGGTGAGAAAGCGGTCGAGCTCCTGAGTGACGGCGCGCCCGGATTCCTCGATGGACTCCTTCATGATCTCGCGCGAGTTGTGGGCGTTCTTCAGCGCGGTCGCGAAAATCCGCCCCAGGGGAGAATTGTCGGTCAGCTTGGCAACCAGTTCCTGCGATACGCCGCGTTCCTGGTAGACCTTGATCGTGTCGACCAACAGATTGGCGGGCGCCACTTCCTGGTCGCGCAAACTGTAGGCGCGCTCGATAATGATGGCAACAGCAATAACCGACGCCAGGATCAACGGCCAGATCGGCCAACCGGCCGCCTCAATAATGGCAAGCACTGGATACCACTCCACGAAAAAAACAACAGGCGAAATGTAGCGCCCGCGTACCTGTTTCGGCAAGCACCAATTATTCCGGCAAGGTTTTAGTCCGCTTAACCGAGTTCTCCACAATTGGTGTGGATAAGTCTGTGAGAAACTACCTTGCGGAATCCCTAAACGCCCGCCCACAAAGGGAAATTTGGTTTGGCCCAAAAAATGACCAATGCGCTTATTCTTAATGTAATCAATTGGTTAGATAAATTCATTCATCGTCAATAGGGTTATGCAAATTCTTTTTAAGAAAGTTTGATGACTGTGCATGAACCATGCCCGGTACGAACCCTTTATCCTGCATGCCATGAATTTTCTGGACGACATTCCCGACAGCGCGCCCGGCCTGCCCGTACTCACGGTCAGCGAGTTGAACCGCATGGCGCGCCGCGCGCTGGAATCGCAATTGCCGCTGTTGTGGGTGGAAGGCGAAGTTTCCAACTTCACCCGTGCCGCGTCGGGCCATTGGTATTTTTCCCTCAAGGATGACAACGCGCAGGTGCGCTGCGTGATGTTTCGCGGCCGCAATCAGTTCGCCGACTTCACCCCGGCCAACGGCGACCACGTCGAAATCCGCGCCCTGCCCTCGTTGTACGAAGCGCGCGGCGAATTCCAGCTGGGGGCCGAAGCGATCCGCCGCGCCGGGGCCGGACGCTTGTACGAAGCCTTTCTCAAACTCAAGGCCAAGCTCGAAGCCGAGGGCCTGTTCGATCCGGCGAACAAACGCGCCCTGCCCCGTTTTCCGCACCGGATCGGCATCGTCACCTCGCCGCAAGCGGCGGCGCTGCACGATGTGCTGACCGCATTGTCGCGTCGCATGCCGGGCTTGCCCGTGATCCTCTATCCCACCCCGGTGCAGGGTGCAGGTGCCGGCGCGCAGATCGCCACAGCCATCCGCACCGCCGGTAAGCGTGCCGAGTGCGACGTGCTGCTGGTGTGCCGCGGCGGCGGATCGCTGGAAGATTTGTGGGC
>JBGSZD010000287.1:0-2863 GCA_041750575.1 Thiobacillus sp.
CCGAGGCGTCGGCCCCGAGACTGACCTCGCCGATCACCGTGGCGCGCGGGTGCACCCAGGCGCCGGCGGCAAGCTGCGGCGTCATGCCGTGATGCGGTGCCACCGAAATATCGTAATCCTTGTCGGTCATGGGGTTGAAAATCAGGACTTGAAAATTATGTTTACAGGCCGAAAGTATAATTCCCTAACCCCTCCCATTCCGCGTGCCGCCATGAATCCGCTCCTCGATTTTTCCGATCTGCCCCGTTTTGCCGAATTCAAGCCCGAATTCGTCACCCCCGCCATCGACCAGTTGCTGGCCGACGCCCGTGCGGCGGTCCAGCGCGCGGAAGCCGCCGACACGCCCGCCGAATGGGACGCCTTCGTCGCCCCGCTCGACGACACCAACGAAAAACTGGGCCGCGCCTGGGGCCAGGTGTCGCATCTGCATTCGGTGATGGATTCGCCCGAGCTGCGCGAGGTCTACAACTCCAACCTGCCGAAGATCACCGTCTATTACGCCGAACTCGGGCAGAACGAGGCGCTGTTCAACAAATTCAAGGCGCTCAAGGCCGGGCCGGGCTACGCCGCGCTATCCGCTGCGCGCAAGAAAATCGTCGAAAACGAGCTGCGCGATTTTCGTCTCGGGGGCGCCGAGTTGCCGGACGACAAGAAAGCCCGCTTCATGCAGGTGCAGGAAGAGTTGGCGCAGATTTCATCCAAGTTCGAGGAAAACCTGCTCGATGCCACCAACGATTTCGCGCTCTACGTCGAAGACGGCGCGCAACTCGCCGGCCTGCCGGATGACGTGCTGGCGATGATGAAGGCGGCTGGCGAAACCGACGGCAAGACCGGCTGGAAGATCTCGCTGCACATGCCGTCCTATCTGCCAGTGATGCAGTACGCCGACAATCGCGCCCTGCGCGAACAGATTTATCGCGCCTATGTCACCCGCGCGTCCGAATTCGGTAAGGCTGAATTCGACAACACGCCGTTGATCGCCGGCATCCTCAAGCTGCGACGCGAAGCAGCGGAACTGCTGGGATTCAACAGCTACGCCCAGGTATCGCTGGAAGCCAAGATGGCGGACAGTCCGACCGACGTGCTGAAATTCCTCGACGAACTTGGTTCCCGCGCCCGCCCCTACGCGGAAAAGGATTTCGACGAACTGAAAGCCTTCGCCCGCGACGAACTCGGCATTGCTGACCTGCAAGCCTGGGACAACACCTACGCCTCGGAAAAACTGAGCATCGCCCGCTACAGTTTTTCCGATCAGGAAGTGAAGCAGTACTTCCCCGAACCGCGCGTGCTCACCGGCCTGTTCAAGCTGGTGGAGACGCTGTATGGCCTGCACATCCGCGAAGACAAGGCGCCGGTGTGGCATCCCGACGTGAAGTTCTACACGCTGACGGACCATGGCGGCCAGCGCGTCGGCCAGTTCTATCTCGACCTCTACGCGCGCGCCTCCAAGCGCGGCGGCGCATGGATGGATGACGTCATCACCCGCCGCCGCAAAACCGACGGCATCCAGACGCCGGTGGCCTACCTCAACTGCAATTTCTCCGCGCCGGTCGGCGGCAAGCCCGCGCTGTTCACCCACGACGAGGTGATCACCCTGTTCCACGAAACCGGCCATGGCCTGCACCACCTGCTGACGCAGATCGAGGAACTCGGCGTGTCCGGCATCAACGGTGTCGAGTGGGACGCGGTCGAACTGCCGAGCCAGTTCATGGAAAACTTCTGCTGGGAATGGGACGTGCTCAAGCACATGACCGCGCACGTCGACACCGGTGCGCCATTGCCGCGCGCGCTGTTCGACAAGATGCTGGCGGCGAAGAACTTCCAGTCCGGGCTGCAAACCTTGCGCCAGATCGAATTCGCCAGTTTCGACATGCACCTGCACGACGACTTCGACCCCAGCGGCAGCCGCACCGCGATGGATCTGCTGAACGACATTCGCAAGCAGGTCGCGGTGATCGTACCGCCTGCGTACAACCGCTTCCCCAACAATTTCTCGCACATCTTCGCCGGCGGCTACGCGGCGGGCTATTACAGTTACAAATGGGCGGAAGTGCTGTCGGCCGACGCCTACGCGCTGTTCGAGGACGAAGCCGAAGGCTACGGCGGCGTGCTCAACCCCGAAGTCGGCCACCGCTTCTGGAGCGAAATCCTGGCTCAGGGCGGCGCCCGCCCGGCGCTCGAATCGTTCAAGGCCTTCCGCGGCCGCGAACCCACCATCGACGCGCTGCTGCGGCATAACGGCATGGCTTAGACGCGGTTTTTGCCGCTTCAGCGGCTTTACAACTGCAGCCTACCCCTTGCGGGTAAACTTTTCTCGAAGCGGGCCGTTAATGCGGATAACTACGTCTTTTGGGAGCACGCTATGCAGCGCATATTGATTCTGGTGGCCATCATGATCGGGACGGCAAGCGCCCCGCTTGCCGCTGCTCAGCTATATCAATGGAAAGACGCGCAGGGCCGCATGGTCTACAGCGACCAGCCGCCGCCGCCCAACGTGCGGAACGCTCAGCAGAAATCCTTCAAGGGCAGCGTCATCGAAGGCGGCGAATCCTACGCCACCAAAGTGGCGCGCGAAAAATCCCCCATCACCCTTTATGCCAGTGCCTGCGGCGCGCCTTGCGACCAGGCGCGTCAACTGCTGTCCGACCGCGGCGTGCCCTATAGCAGCAAAGACCCGCAGGCCAGCCCCGAGGCGCAGGCCGATTTGCAGAAACTCACCGGCAAACTCAATGTGCCGGTGCTGGTGGTCGGCGCCGACAAGATCGATGGTTTCGAAACCGGCCAGTGGCAGGCCGCGCTCGACCGCGCCGGTTATCCCAAGTCCGCCCTCCCCGGCCGCAAGCCCGTGCCACAGACGGCCGCT